>JAKAAK010000009.1 GCA_021797025.1 Thermoplasmata archaeon | reverse complement strand
AAAGTATTTTTTAAATTTTTTGAGAAATAAAAAATCTGACAATTAATCCGGATTTCTAATTAACAAAAGTTTTATGAATTTATATAGATTTACCCCGGTCTTTTATTTTTTTATATATTTCAGAAATCCACATTATTGTTGTTACAGAGCAGCTTTACGAAGTATCATTGACATATTATTCTCTGAACAATTAGAATATCCATATTCTTATACTTGCTGTAGCAAAACTTTATTGTGAAATAAATTAAATGATAAAATAGGACAGCATAATTCTTATATTCGGAAGACTTGGTAACTTATTTCTATGCAAATCTAGATCTTTTAAATTTATTATGTTAAAATTAAAAGCGCCGATAAATATTGTAATAGGGCCGATATAGAAATAGTCTTTAATGCTCCTATACCAATAATTAAAATATCTTAATATTCCCCTATCACCAAGGGAAAGATTAAAAAAGTAAAATCAATCAATGTTTATAATAAGACAAAGGGGAATATAACGTGATAGAAAGTAAAATTAAAGCTGAGTATTTATTGAATAGGACTAATGAAATGTTCAAGGTAGTAGATATCTCTAATCGCATTGAGTTTGCCGATAATGAAGAAGATGCAATATGGACTCATAAGACAAAGAATTATGATAGAGTTCCGATAAAAGATGAGAATAATAATATTCAAAAGTATTACGACTCAAATAAAAATGATACTGTACTAATTACACCAGCTGATTTGAATTCATAGCCAAGTGGAATACTAGAAACTTTGAGTTATCTATCCGAGAAGCATTTCTATTTTATTTTAACCGGAAATTAAATAACACGAATAGTTCATTATTCATATTTGAATTATTGAAACTAACTTATTAGATGAACTTAATTTCGATGAGGAACTTACTTTATTTAGAGAACTTGTTTCTAGGGGTGGCAAGTATGGACCTACAAAATCGATAGAACTGAAACTTGATGATGCTACAATAAAGTCATATAAAAACCTCAGAAATGATATACTGCATTCCAAACCTATAATAAAAGGGCAGAACGATAAAGTTAATGAATTAATAGAATTCTTAAAAACATGCTAAGAGATTACATTTTATATAGAATCGGGGTTGAATGACAAACCATGAATAAAAGATAATTTACAATATTTATTTTAAAAGTGTACTATATAGACTTCCCTTTTTAGGTATAAATATCTGCACTTTTTATGGCTTGCGATATTGATATTCAAAATTACGTTTTTAATTATTTTTAATTTGTTTACCGACTTTCGAAATCTATATTATTATTCAGTATGGAGTATATGGTATTCAACAATTTATTGTAACATGCAACAAATAACTTATTTTTTCTTTCTATCATTCTTTTTCCTTGTGTAATATCGTTTGATTACTGGATTATATTTTATTGCAGATATAATTTATAGATACAGTGCATACCTTGTTAGTGGATTTTCTTTTCAGTATTTCCAAGATACTGCAGAAGAAATATAGGACAATAAGGTTCTTCTAATCTTGCAATGCAAAGAGCCTTGATGTTGAGTGGACAGAAAGTTTCAAGGAAGTTATGCCTATGCACGTTCAGACTATAAATGAGGCAGTAAAAAGCCTTCCGGAAGACAGGATAACGGGGAATTATTGCTATGGAAACTATTCCGAGTCCCATCTCACCGATCCAGATTATTCAAGTGTTTTGCCGGAATTATTAAAACTTAAGGTCGGTACGCTTGTTGGGAAGATGACAAACACAAGGCATGCAGGTGGTCCTACAATAATAAAAAGTTATGTAAAGGAATATGGATGCCCAAAAAGCCTGAAGTTTGCAACCGGTGTAATAGACGTGAAAATTCCATTCTTGGGAAGCCTCGGAGACTGTTAACCTGAAGCTCCATGCTGTCTCTGGCATCGCTGATATAGGCCCAGAAAGAGTTCTTGGTGGCACGGACTGCGGCTTTGAACATTTTCCAGGCTTGGCAATATCCCAAAAAGTATAGCCTTACAGCAACTTAAATCTCTTGCTGAAGGACCCATGCTGGACGAAAGATAAGATTTAGCTGAAGTTTGCAGATGATGAATTCCCTTTGAATGGAGCTGGTAGTTAATGATTACAGTTCTGACTGACTGTATTGATCGCCCGGATACCTGGTGCTTGATGTGTTTCTTAGAATCATAGTTCGAAAGAAAAAAGAGGTTAAAAGACTATAAACTCCGAATCAGGTGAAACTGGTACTAATACGGAGAGAAAACATACCGGAGGAGAAGTGATAGATACTGACTAGGCATTACTAATTTTTTATTGTTGATAAAGTAAATAAGTGTATTATCCTCGATAACTATAGTAATCACTTTGTCACGGTTGTTAGAGTCTCTCCCGATGTGTAACCTTATCTACTGCGATATGTCCACTTTCGGAAACGTCAATTTCTGAAATATTAACCTTTAATTGATAGCAATTGCATAAACATTATATCTAACGTCCAACAATTACGTAGCACCACAAAAAAGCTACAAACTTCTTAATAGAATAAATTTTTTTTAGTGCGAGAATTTTTACGTTAAATAAAGTAATTTTTGATAAGATCAACTTTTTGCCTAACGATTTCGGCGGCTAACCATTATGACACAGGAGTACTATGGCAGACATTGAGGGTCTGACACTCTACGATGTAGATACAGGAAATTGCTTTACTTTAAGATATTTTTCTTTATATGCTAATTGTTATTTGGGCAATTGTATTACAACTCCACTATTTCTATATTCCTCATAACAGATTCAAAATTATTTCATACAGTCACTGTTCACCATACAAGAAAACAAAAAAATTATAAGGAAGCATAAGATTAAAGTCGACACCATTGTGGAGATAAAATATGAATAGAATTCTAGTAGTAAGCATATTACTTGCAAAGAATAGCCGTGTTAGAAACTCTTTTAACTTATTGAAAAAAAGTGGAAATCTAAGATGCAGAAATGGGTATGTCTTGAAATTTGACAACGGCAACTTTCGAGATGTAAAAAATTTGTTTGTTTTCTCACAATTTTATGGTGTAAATTTCTCAACCTCACCCGGATACTGGAATTATAATGAAGGAATAATTACAACACCGGAGGGAATTAGATTCAAAGTAAATATGTTCGATCCACTAATTTTCTCTGAAACATTTCTTTGTGACATACATTTTTCTGGTTTTAATTTATACGAAAAAACAGTTGTTCAAGCCGGAGGATTTATAGGAGATACTGCCTTATATTACGCGTCTAAAAAGGCTAATGTATATTCATTTGAGCCAGACGTAAACTCATATAGTCTAGCAATAGAAAATATAAAATTAAACCCAGAGTTCTCCAAACATATCGTAATGAAAAATTATGCCATAGGTGAGGACAAAGATATACTTTTCCCTATAAATCCAGGAGGCTCTGGAGGTTCATCTGCTTATAACATAGAAAATCAAAAAACTGTTAAAGTAAGAAGTGTAAGTATATCCACTATTCTTGATGAATTTCAAATTGAAAATCCATTTTTACTCGATCTAGATATAAAAGGTAAAGAACTTGATATAGTTAAAGACAAGGCTATATCGAGATTTGAAGAAGTACGCATAGAATATTCAACCTCAATCGATGGCGTTCAATTATATGAACGTGAGTATATTATACAAAACCTAAAAGAAGCTGGATTCACAAGGTTTAGAATTTATAAACACAATGAATTAAGATATGATTTAATGGAGCACGGTACAATAGAGGCAACAAGGTAACACTTTACAGTTTAATTCTCGTGTGCTCTGAGAAAAATAATGTCATTCCTTATCATCATATTTAAATGATACAAAATGAGTTACGAAAAACACGCTTGTTGATTATTAGCATGAAAAACATCTAATGAAGTACCCTGTGAACTAATATAAGGTTTGGATAGTGTACATTATTTTTATACTTGAATATCAAAAGGGATATACATACTTACTTAGGTGGAATAAACAACAAGGTTAATCCAGTATTCCCTGATCATTGCCATAATGGAGTTATAGTTAAAATTGGTATATAAGATCTTGTAAGATAACAAAGAAAATGAGTTTGCAAATATTCAGCTCTTTATAAAGCCTTGAATGGATGTTCATATATTAAAGGTCAATCGATCGGTAAGTTCAGCCAATACATGTGTCTATGCTCTCGCTGATACTCTCAATCTAAATCATAATGTTATAGTCTGAGACATTGTGCTTCTTTTATGTAACATACTTCGCTAAGTAATAATGTAAATAGCAAAATAGTGGAAATAGTAATTATGGAGGTTTGCCATACTCAAATTGTCAAAAACAGGTAGCTGTTGTGAGATGAAATCAATACAATTGATTGATTGTATATTAGTCTTATGCTGTTTACTGATGTGTTATCCCAGATAAAATTAATAATAACTATATGGAATAAGGAGAAAAAGCGTAAAGTATTATAAGAAAATATCATTTCCATTCAGGAGACCTAACTAAAGGTGATAGCAAGATGCAAAAGAAAAATGAATCAAAGCTTTTATGTAAATTTTCAGGTGAATTGGAACCACTTTTTTTCTCTTTGGTAGATTACCGTAACAAACTTTTTACCAGCAATGATCCCAATAAAATTTTTGAATTCTACGATGGATTCAAGGATTGTGACCAACTAATCAGGTGGATGAAGGAACGCCCAAATGGTGCGCATACAATTTACGAGGTGGAGGGTAATAAGGATGTTATAGTAGTTATACCAACTATAGATTTTAATGGAAGGTATGCTAAAGAATGTAGGAACAATATATTTAGAGATATTCACATTGTGTTCGTTGAAAGTGGAGAAGGAAATTATTACTTCAACTATGCACACAATGTCAATGATGGAGTCAGAAAAGCAATGGAATATAACCCCAAATGGATTGTTGTATCCAATGACGATGTGTATAAAATAGACGATGTGAACATACTTACCTCCGCTTTGCAACACCTTGACAATAATATTTTTCATCTTGTATTTCCATTGCCACCCGGCGAATTTCACACGCTTACACAAAATATAGGTACACCACGAAGATTCAGGAATTTTATTCTATACTTTAGGAATGCCACCCGGCAGAAACTTGATGTAGAAAGTAAATTTGGGATAAAAGTAGTAACTTGGAGAGAGTGGTATAGGTATTTCAGCTATTTCATATATAAAAAAATTAAATCATTTCCTATTACTCTTGCCTTTACAATAATAAGTCCATATTTTATTCGTTCTAACGATGGCATACTCTTCGATGAAACTTACATAAATGGATTTGAGGACGTCGATATAAGTTTCTATTTTTCAGAGCACACTCAAAACGTGGGATGGATCAATTATCGTATAGGCGACTTTATAGCGTCAAGTATTGGAACTGGCGAATTTAGAGTACTTACGGATCGTGCCAATGCTGCATACTTTCAAAGTAAAAATTCTGAGAGATTGAAAGCCAACTTCGACAGACATATACGGTGAAAAGAATGCCAGATGCAACCATATTAATTACTGCCTTTTGGAAGAGATCGTTTCTCAAAGAAGCGGTTCTATCATCCCGCAAGCAATCTACAAGAAACATTGAGACCATGTTAGTCACTAACTTCCCTGTTGAGGAACTTGAAAGTTCTCTAAAAGATGGTGTAACCTACATAGAGGTCAATAACGCAAAATCAAAAGCCGAATTAGTGGAAATAGGAATAAGAGAAGCCAAATCTGAAATTATAATATTTTTGGATGATGATGATATTATTTTACCAACTAGGGTGGATAAAGTAATAAGAATATTCAATAGCAATCCAAACTTAGGCTTACTTCACAATGGATTCACACGAATAAGCGAAAATTTTAACGTAAAATCACTTCAATCTTACACAACAAATGTTACAACACCGAATGCTCCAGTTATCGTTAATTCAATAGAGGAGGCTGTTCATACAAATTGCGACGTTAATCTCAGTTCTATTAGTATTCGAAAGAACTCTGTGATGGATTATCTATCTATTTTCAATTTATTTAACGCTTCGGATGACACCTTAATTATGTATTCGGTCTACGCAAGTGGCCAGCTTGTAGGTTATATACCAGATAAACTGACTTTGTATAGGATCCATTCTGGTGGTCGAACCGCTCTTTCTGGGAATTTTAAATCTTTTGTTGAGAAAGGGACAAATAGCCTTGAAGCTGTTGTAAAATGCCATAATTTACTTATAGAATTGTTTATAAATAGTGACATAAGAGGATTGCAAAGTCTCAGATTGTCATATTATTTAACAATGTATTGGGCATTCAAAATGAATAAAAGAATATCCAATCCTCTAAACTATTTTGTAAATATGCATCGCCATTTGAAGTGGATTAGATATTCCGGTAGTCTACCACCTCACTACATCAAATTCGCTTTCTGGGGTTTGATGATCATTTCACCCAGGACATATCTATGCATACATTACTTATCATCTCAGTTCAGATTAAAGCGTGCTAGATAAACAGGTTTTATTATCTGAAAAGTCTCTTTCCTACATATGCTAATAACTACCAATTCAGATAAAAAGCATCTTTTTACCCGCTTATTTGATTCGATACTGGTGATGCAACTTGCTTCACGCTTATTCCATCGAATGATATCACACCTTGCAATGATACTATATTGGTTGAATAAATGGCTGTGCTTAGTATTTTATTTGTGCTAATATTAAAAGTAAAGGAAAAATTTATTTTATTAAAAGAAGTCGTCTCTTTTAAGACTTTCTCCGCAAGTTGTTTTAGCCCATGATCATGGGCTACAAAGAGCTCTAGAGTGGCATTTATTCCATCGGATATGGTCGAAAAATAAAAAGTAATAGTATAATTTCCGGGAAGCAATGCAGTTCGCCCGTAAAAGAGACCAGTGTTATTAATGTTACTTGCGGTAATTACGCCATTTGATAAGTGTGAATCTACATAGGTATTAAAATTACTAGGTGGATAAAATCGTACAAATGGTACGTAGTATTCCATAGTTCCTGAGTAATTTTTCTCCATGAGAAAAATCCCATCAGCCTCAGCTAACATGCCATAATGATAGTCAGTCAAGAGATGCTGGATAAGTGCTGCATTTGAAATATTGTGTGGGGATGGCCCATCATTACCAACAAATCCCGAATAACCTTGTTTGTATACTCCACCATAAGGGTACATTATTATATAATCTGGAATTACTTTATAGAATTTACCGTGCGGACCCAGTTCTGTGTAATTATTAAAGAAATTGTAATTATAATCTATCTCTAATGGTGCTGTTAGCGGGTTGGAAACGTTCAGTTGATACGTATCTGGTCTAGGAAAGATAAATGGAATGTTGTTTTCCACCAGAATTTCTGAAGCGCTGACATTGCTTGGTATTAATGAAGTTACCTTCTGCATGTCATTATAGATTGATAGATTATAGTCCGAAAAAGAAGAAGCATAGTGATTCTCACCTGATGCACTACTATTCAAGGGCCCATAAGGAGCGTAGGCGGTCGCGAATAATGAGATTAATATGAGGATACCAACAGATATTTTTGTCAAACGGTGCATTTTTTTTAATAATACATATCTAATATGTTTATAGTCATATGATGGTTTTTCAGGCTCTGGTTGTGGGCGGTTCGAATCTATGAATCTAAGACCGTCGATAAGGGAAAGATACACAATCGGTACCAGAATAGATGAATATTGATTATGAAAAGGTCCTGGAAACATGAATGAACCTGTTGTATAAAACAGATCGAATAATAATGTCGGAAGAAGAAGAATAGAGTACCTGGAGTAAATTGGTAGGAATAGAAATGGAGAGAAAATTAGTAATATTGTGAATATTTTATTGTCTAAGTCATAATGTATATTTGAGAGCATAAAAGGTCCTGAGTGCAGATATCCTGATACACCAAATTCCGATATTGAATAGTATGAGATTATAAGAAGAAATATAAAGATAATTATACTGATAACGATGAACTTTGTGTGTTTCCTATTTTCCACTTTAAAATTAAATTGTCTATTATATATGGAGTAAATCCCCTCTAAAACCATAAACCCTAATGGAAATGCCGTAAATGGGAATTTAAGTAATCCAGAAATTATAAATGCCAGGAGAGAGTATGAATATTTTTCTGAGAAATAAAGATAGCACCCCAACAGAAAAAACAAGGGGAAAAATGCCATGTAATGAAAATCAAAAAGATTTATGCCTGCAAGTGGAAAGTAAATAAGGTAAGACAA
Organism: Thermoplasmata archaeon; assembly: GCA_021797025.1. The sequence goes on along the minus strand of JAKAAK010000009.1, from coordinate 18,102 downwards.
TGAAATGAACAATGAGGCAACTCTGTTCTTAAGAAATTTTACGGCAATACCATAAACAAAGAACGAAGGTATTGAGAGGGCTACAGTTTGAGCTATAAGTATAACTGTAAAATTACCGGGCAGAAAGAGGGGAGAGAGAATAAATCGTCCACTAAAGTAACCAAAATCAGAAAAGAATAATGATAAAGTCCAATGAGTATGGAAAATTAACCAACCTTGTTCCATAGCTACACCAAGGTCATAAACATCAGAATTCATGGACCACATTCGTTCTAACGAAAGAGTAGAGAAATAGAAAATATATATTATGTTTGCAAATCCTAATAGTATTATGGGAATTATTATATTTATATTAAATTTTTTAAAGGACTTTATCATATCATATCGTATATGAGACTTATTTATTTCCAATATTTAACGATTTGTATTATGATAGACCCTCTGCATGTCCTACTATTTCATTTAACTTCTTTGTAAACTAATGTAGTTATATTTGTTATAAGGCAAATTAAGTGTATGACAAATGTAAAATAGTATTGACTCTAGGGTCAATAATAATTTATTCATCAATGTTATTCGGATAAGAGGATTGGTCTGTTCCCCCAAAATTTGCACAGTTTTTCTGTGTAATATTGAGACACTTTCATTCCTCCTGCTTATATTAATTTTCCTGCTTTTTAATCTCTTTTCTTCTTTTTCCTTCTCCCTTCCGTAAACATATTCCTGAATTCTTTACTGCTGTTCCATTGTTTTTCAAATTCTACAGGTGTTAAATAACCTATAGAAGAATGTGGCCTGTAATTGTTGTAATCATTGAAGGCGTATTTCATTAATTCCCTAGCATCTTCATAGCTTTCAAGGTCATTCTGCCCTACATAATCAGTTTTCAATGAATTATGGAACGATTCTATATCTCCATTATCCTCAAGTGTTTGCTTTTTAATGCATTCATGTTTAATATTAAGCAGTTTTACAAGAGCCTTGAAGCTTTTAGCTATATACTGTGGACCATTGTCTGTCCTCAGTACCAGATTGTTTAAGTTTGAATTAGTGTACATTATGGCATGTGGCTCTTCTATTGGCTTTACACAATCCTCAGCTGTGCATGTCCTTGAGAAATTATAGGAGAGCCACCTTTTGGAAAAGCAATCCTTTACAGCCATTAAATAGCACATGCCATTATGTGTTCTGACATAGTGTATGTCTGTTTCCCATAGCTGGTTTAGAGCTGAGGGCTTTGTTAAATTCCTCATATTTGTCCTGTTCTTATGCCTTGCATATGATAATTGTAAATTCCTTGATTTTATTACCTTTCTTACTGTTTTCATGTTTATTTTAGTTCCTTCATTCCTTAGCACTGCCCAAACCCTTCTATAGCCATATGTTACCCTTTCCCCTGATATCTCCAGGAGCCTATTAATAGTGTTATCAGATATTCTGGATTTCCTTTGTTTTGCTGTACTTTTCCTGTTATAGTAGATGTAAGACCTGTTTATTTTAGTTATACTGGAGAGCCTTGATACAGACAGCCTATTTCTAAGGTTATTTACTGTTTCTATTATCTCTTCCCTCTGTAATTCTTTTAATTCATCTATAACTAAAGCCTGGTTACCTACCAGCCTCTTTAGTTTATCAATCTCCTTTTCATACCCGTTATTTCCTCCAGAACCATAGAATCCCTGTTTTCCTGATTCTATAAATTTATCCCTCCATTTATAGAAGTTGGATACAGATACTCCATGCCTCCTGCATAGCTCTGCTATATTATTTGCTGTAAATGATTCCATTACTATTGCTACCTTTTCATCTGCTGTAAATTTCTCCATTATATCACCTCATTATGTTTCAATTTATATTTATCAATTTCTATATATTCCACTTGATAACTGTCCAAATAATAAATGGAGAGGACCAATCATGCTTTGATAATCATCGCAGTATCTGAAAGTAAATATAATCATACGACCGGTTATGATATTGGAATCATAAGATACCGGGTGTGGTTAGAACTAATTAGTGCAGTCATTAGTAACGACTGATAGGCTATGTCTGGTAATTGTTATACAGACCTCAAAATCACATAACAAAGGAGGATTCATTTTACTCCTTCTATTTCGATGATCTTATTTATGTCTTTTCTCAAAGCTATTATTTGTTCGAATTTAAGTTAGATTGATATAACAGTATTACTTGATTTTAGTTTTTATTGTAAATGATGTGTTTATACCAATATGAAAATAAAATCCTTGCTTTTTAGTTTGTAATGTATATTCTCCCTTGTTTATTAGGTATTCAATCCCGTATGAGTATAATTGTTTATAATGATGTATAGGTATACAAACCCATAGAATAAGCCAACAAATTCCTAATAAAGCATTCCTGTGTCAGCTTATATAGTTGGGAATTGTTGACACAACTACCCATGAACGTGTCTGACAGATCATTATAGGATATATCCTACTCAATAAGCAAAACTCTATGTCTCAGAAAATCATCCGCTTCGGATGATAATCAAACTCAGTAATAGCATACACATTTTCACATGGTTTCCTCAGTATATATTCAAAAACATGAATTTTGAAATAAATTGCATCGCAGAATAAATATGACGCTGGCGTACAAAGGTTTAAGTATAGAAAATAAATGAAGTTTAAAGATGTGCGCCAATAAAAATACAATAGATTTTAAAACTTTTATGCCGATTTACAACAAATTTAGGAAAACTGAAAATGATAAAGGCATAGACATGGAACCTTTTGCCATGCCCCTTTTTAGCCTAAATCTAGCTAAGCGATATGTTGTTCTCAACAAGTATAGGACAATAACTAAATATCTATTTGAAAATCAACTAGGGCATATGGCTCTAGACTTCGGAACTGGCTTTGGGGCCTTTCTACCTATACTCTCTCGCACGTATAACAATGTTGTGGCTGTCGATGCTTTTGATGATCAGGTAACTGTAGCTAGAGGTCTTGTAGCTTTTATGAAACTTTCTAATGTAAGGGTGGACAAAGTTAGAAAGGATACTGGGTTATCGCAATTTAATGACAGTGAATTTGATACAATACTAGCTACTGACGTATTGGAACATAATTCGAATTACAAAGATATTGTTGTGGAACTTAACAGGGTGTTAAAACCAGGAGGAACACTAATTGTTTCACTTCCTAGAGAACATTTCTTATACCGTCTCTTTGCGAGAAGGGAAGTAGAACACAATGAAGAAAGAGGGCATGTCTATCATTCGAGCAAAGGAGCGGATATAGTTGAGGAATTTATTGCAAAACAATTCAAAGTAATAGAACGCGTTAATGTTTTCACCTTTTTACATATAATGTTTTTACGTAAATTAGAATCATGATTTAAATAGAAGGTGAAGTAGTTGAAAATAGTTCTTGTTACTGACCAATTGAAGACGACAGGAATAGGCAGATACACGTGGACATTGGCAAAATATCTTTCAAATGCTAAAAACCAGGTGAGCATTTTATACAACGGTTATTTTGATACACCCCATAGCGACTCAAGTATTGAGTTGGTATCTTTCAATTCAAGGAAAATAGCAGGAAACTTTTTATATATTCCATTCGCTAGAAAATACAATTCCCTGTTGTTAAAATCATACTCTCATGTTTTTGAAGATTCAATAGTACATTTCTGTGGTTCGGATTATTCTGGAGTCAAATATTTCTGTAATTCTGTTGTTACCATTCATGATCTGAGATTCGATTTCTTGTTAGACTCGCTATCCGTATCAGGGATAAGGAACTCTTTTGATTCAGTATATCGCGATTTAATTAACATAAAAACCATGAGAGATATTAAAGCTGCAAAAAGGATAATAGCGATCAGCAAGTTAACTCAGGAACAGCTTAGAAGAAACAGATTAAATTCTGAAGTAATCCATCATTGGATTGACACCGAAGAATTTAAGCAGAGAGATAAAGTTTTAGCAAGAAAAACTCTTTCACTCTCAGATAATTTGAAACTTATATTGAATGTAAGTTCCGGAACTAAAAATAAACGAATTAGGTTTTTGGAACGTGTTGCAGACCAATTACCTGAGGGTTATAAGATAATAAAAATAGGATTCCCGCTCAAAAGTAAAAACGCAATAAACGTTGCAAAAGTAGGTAATGATATATATCCACTTTATTTCAACGCCGCAGATCTCTACCTCAACGTATCGAGTTTTGAAGGATTCGGTAGACCTCAGATAGAAGCGATTGGTTCAGAATTACCAGTTCTTGCGACCGATATACCAATAAATAGAGAAGTATTGGGTGAAGCTGGAATGTTTTTTGATATCTCAATGAACCCACATGAGCTGACAGCATATATTAAGGAAATTCTAAATTCCGAAACTGATGCTATTTATCTTAATAGTATGAAAAAACAGAGGTTAAATCTTGATGGAAATAAAGCCATTGCTGCATATATAAAAATATATAAATCTGTAATGGAGGAAAGAGGATTATGAGAATTGAGAGAATAAATGATTTAATAACCAGAATGTGATATAAAAGGCAGTAACTGGTTAGAGTTCAGAAGTTAAGTTGTTTTGAAAATACTGGATAATAATTAAAATATTTCCTAAAAACCACCGAGTTTGAATACATTTTTTCCAAAGGTAAACGCTACAGTTTTCAGCCGAAACAGGCCGGCCATCGGAAATTTAATTAAATTTGGAATAACTACATTTAGAAAAATTTATTTATGAACTTTATAGATGAATACATAAGTGCACTTCTCAGATTCGGGAGAAGATTCGATATTGAACTTCTAGTTAATAGCAATAAAGTTCCTTTAAAATACTTGACTAAAAATAAATATTTATACCGGGTAATATCTGATTTTTCGATATTTTCAACATATATATATTAAGAGCCAGTTATCCTATATTTGATGAAAATTTTGTGAATGGGGTGAAGATATTTTAGTCTCGATCAAATTTTATTTGGAGTCTGTTAAATACAAAAGTAGCGGCTATTCAATAAACTCAATAGGATGTGTTCTCATTGGTACAAAAGGAAGAATGTTGAAGGATATCTCTAATATGGCGTATCTTAATTATAAAATTCTACTCTTGCTTAAGATTGATTCACAAAAGTAATTCTTCCCAATGTGTGGGGCTAATTTTATTTACTAATTCTAAGACTTCTCAAATTCTAGCGAGCAACGACATTTTGTGCGATCTATTTATTATTTTTACAGTTGTAAACTGGAATATATGAAAGTGGAGCGAAACGTATATTTCAAAGAAAATACATGAATAAAGGACCGTAAATATCTAAGAGATTTAAGGACGCAGTATAGTAAAATAAACAGGTTGAAAATTCCGGGGAAAGGAACATGTTGGTTAAGGATAATTTAGAAAAAGAGACTTGTATCGTCAAAGTTCCAAAATTCGTGAAGATGTATGAAAAATAATATTAGTACAAAAAATAATAAAATCAGAAAGCATGAATTCCTGATATTCAATATTCGCTATGAATAGTAAGTAAAAGTTATTTAGGTCTTTCAAATCAACAGTAATGCATATTGCATACGTTGGAAATTTCCACAACTTCGGTACTTCTGCCGCCACCAACACGACAGCTATGGTGTATCTGATGTCTGAATTAAAGGAAGTTGAGAGCATTGATGTTTTCTGCGGATATCCTAATACTAATATAGAGGAAACATTTGTACCGGACAAGGTTAGGATTATACCAACATTCAATTCTAGTGATCCATTATCTACACTAAATTTGTATCGTATTAAATGGAAAAAATACGATACGGTAATATTCAATATTCTCCCTACAGCATTCGGAAAGTCTTCATTGCTGAATATGTTCGGGCTCCTTTCCCCATATATTCTCACGAAGTTTGGCAACAAAAACATGAGGGTTGTGTACCATAATTCAACTTTTACAAATGATGTTGAGAAACTTGGTTACAATTCACCAATAGACAGAATTAGGAAAATCATACTCACAATGGTTGAAATGCGCATATTTACATCACTACCCGTCTATATGCCTCTCATGATGTATGTAAACAAGATAAGGCATAAAAACAAGAAAGCATTAGTAAAATATTTAGATATGAGGTACTTTGAGGCAGTTCCAACCATTTACATAAACGCACTTTCAAAGAACAAATTCATGGAAAGGAATAAAAACCAGAATAAAATAATTCTTCTACATGGGTATTGGGGTCCGCAAAAAAACCTAGAACTCGCGTTAAAAAATCTGATGAAACTTAGAAATACGGGAATAGAATTTCATCTTATCCTCAGCGGGGGTATCAATAGCAATTTTCCAGCTTATGTAAATTATTTCAATCAACTGGTTAAAACGTATTCTAAGGTAATAGATGAGAGACATGGATACGTTTCAGAAAAGGATATTCTAAAACTTGTCCTCCGTTCTGACCTCGTGCTAATTCCATATAATGTCCCAGGAGGCCATTCTGGAGTTTTAGAGACTGCAATTACTTTTGATACTCAAGTCATATGTATCAGGCATCCAGAATTTGAAGAACAGGCATCAGGACTTAACGGGGTAATTTTAACTGACTCAGACCATTTCTATGATGATTTGAAGATGAGTTTGGAAAGAGATCATAACTATAACAATAAGACTTCCATTGATATTTCAGAGAAAATTATGCAAGCAACTGAATCAGTCAGGCAACTTCTAAACTGAGATAAAGATTGCTTGTAAAACAATGCGAACTTTGTATGTTCAATAGTAATGATTCATGTTCAGTTTTCTACCGTACAGATTAACGAACTTACAAATAAAGATATTTACAGTCCTGCTATTTATTAGGGCATTTACAGAAAAAAATCTAGCAGATCAAGATCGCAAAGTCATGCAAAAGATTTATGCTATAAATGGGATATTCGCAAAAGTGATCACAATACTGACTGACATTAGATATTCCCTCATGATTCCTGAGAGTAAGTTTACAGGCTAAGAAATCTCAGAAGTATATTAACTTAAATGGCCATGATAATATGTAGCGTTTAAGAACTATGGGACGTTCATCGCTCTCATAATATAAATGATATATGGGAAACAGAATAGGATACATCTGAAAAATACAGACGTACCTATACAATCCAATAAGCGCGACCTGCTATACTATAATAAAACAAATCAATATTTCAAGGAGTATAATTTAAAACTATATCAAGTTAACAGCAACCAGTAAACCCAAAAAATGCAATGCAAAGAAATTTATTAATAGTTATTATACCTAGCTATGAAAGCACTGGTTATTGGAGGGTCCGGATTTATTGGCAGGAATATTATAGAATTATTAAATAAGAAGAAATATTAACACTGTATCATATGATGTAGCAGATAAAAATAGCAATGCTATCGAACATATAATGGGAAATATTATGGATTATGAAAAACTAGAAAATTCAATGAATGATATTGATTATGTGTTTAACCCCTCAGCAGTAACATCTTCACCAGAATTTCAAGATATAGATGGCATAGGGTATGAAATCAATATTGTGGGAACTTATAATATACTGAAAGCAGCATATAAAAATAATGTCAAAAAAATCATTTTAGCATCATCATCGGCAGTATATGGAGATATAAGTACACAGACAAGTGAAAGCATAATTACAGATAGCTATCCTAATCTTTATGCAGTAACAAAATATACGAACGAATTAACAGCAAGGTCATTTTCACTTCTGAGAAAACTTGATTCTGTATATTTGAGATATTTCAATACATACGGGCCAGGAGAAAACAGGAAAGGAGCTTACTCAATCATATTCCATAAATTTATCAATGATTTAAGAGCTAATAACACACCGGTGATATATGGAAATGGAAACCAGAAAAGAGATTTTATTTACATAGAAGACAATGCAAGGGCATCGGTACATGCAATGGAGAAAGGGAGATCTGGGGAAGCATATAATATAGGCACAGGGATATCAATGGTTGTTAATACATTTTTTAAAATAATATAAGTCGAGATGCATTCCGATATTGAAGCGAAATATGTAAAGAATCCCTTTACAAGCTACCAGATGTTTACTAAGGCAGATATAGAAAAAGCAAGGAAAGAATTGCAATTTGAACCTGAATATGATATCAGGGGCTGCATTAAAAGAATGCTTCAATAAACCCTAAACTTTGAAACTATCTTAAATAGTAATTCCGGTACGTAATCTTTTATCCTTGAATTCATTAATTTTATTGCAATTACTGTGAGAAACATTGGAATAATAGAAACTGTATAATTGAATTTTGTTCCCAGATCATGACTCCATTTTACCGGTATTTCTTTTATATTGTACCCCATACGCTTTATATGATATAAAATAGCAACATCAAATGTCCAGTTAGTCACTTCTATTTGCGGGATTATCTTTTTAATAATATCAAATTTAAAAAATTTTGCGCCGCATTGTGTATCTTTAACTTTTAAATTAAGAACAAGGTTAACGAATAAATTAAACCCTCTGCTTGCAAATCTCTTAAAGAACGGCTCCTTGTTTATCCATTTACTCCCATTAATATATCTTGAGGATATTACACAGGAATTATCCTGTATTTGCTGCAGTAATTTCTTAAAGTCTTCTGGAGCTACGCTTCCGTCTGCATCGACAAATCCTACATATCTGTATTGTGCCATTAACAAACCTTTCTTTACTGCACCCCCTTTACCCAATCTTTCACTTGACTTAAAATAATCTAGATTTTTATAGTTCCTGATGACATCTTCAGTGCCATCATTTCCGTCTATAACAACTATTATTTCATATGGTAGATTAAATGACTCTATAACAGGTATATAATTATCAAGGGATTTTTTTATTCTATCTCTTTCATTATATGCAGGAATAATTATTGAAATTCCATTTTTTGCTTCTTGAGAACTCTGTGAAGTGTTATCATCGTTGGAAATGGTGAGTACCGTAGGATTACTAAAACTTTGTATTTCCTGATTTCCACCATGCCCCGATATTTTTAATCACCAACCTATATAAGTTGGTAAGAATTAATAGCATATAAATATTTGTCAGACATATTATATGAAACGCTCTCCAAAGGATTTATTTCAATACATCCCTGAAAAACCTCCTATTATCTTCAAAATTTTTTTGCATTTATGATTTTCACATTTTTTATATAAATACCTCAGTTAATCTCAAAGGACAATGTTTGTCATTTATCTGATTATAATAAATTTATTGAGACATTCTAAAATTGAATATACGGCTACTGACCCCTGCATATAACCCATAATTCAAAATTTCTACTTTTTTAGCTCTTACTAGCTCGATCATATAAGTCTTCACAAAATCCGGGCTGGATGTGACTTTTGATTTCCCCCTTTCCCGCTCAACAAATTTATATGGGATTTCCTTTATTTTTAAATTATTATTGCTGGCCCTCAGAAAAACACCGAGTTCATATCCTCTCCATCCATTCCTTATATCAAGCTTTAAGCCATTTTTAAACCCGAAATAACCGGATAATGGATCCTTGATATTCCTGCTGCTTCTTAATAATAACTGTGCCAGAAAGGTGGCGGTACGTGATATTATCCCCCTTACTACTTTCCTGTTGCCAGGGCTTCCACTTTTGCAGTATCTGCTGGCAATTACTAAATCATAATTCTTTAACAGTGCATTATATATATTCATAAGATAAGATGGAGGATGCTGGAAATCTGCATCCATAGTAATTATATACCTGCCATCAGCAATTTTTATTCCCTGGTATCTGGCTATCAATGGAGACTGCTTGCACTCATTGAATATATATTTTGAAAGGGGATTTTTATTGCAGTAGTTTATTATAAATTCTCTGGTACCGTCTTTACTGTTGTCATCAACGAATAATAACTGGTATTTTATTTTTTGTTTGCTTAAAATTGAATCAATACTGGAACAGAGCAAGGGTAAATTTTCAATTTCATTCAAAGTTGCAAGAACAATAGTTAAATCGATATTTTGATTTTCCATTTTCATAGTAATTAAAAGTCAGGATATAAAGCTTATTACTTAAACAACTCGAAATTACAAATAATTTCTTAACTATTTTCAATAGCTATTTTTATTCAGCTTGCAATAGTTTGCACACTTGTAAGAGTCAAAGGGTTTAAAGTATCTGTAAAGCTATAATATCAACGGAAAAATATTCCTATATTTATTGTGCTATAAATCCCATTAGCAAGGTACCTGTAAAAGATTCTAATAATAACACTATAGTAGGGATACTGAAACAAGAATTGGAAAATAATACAATTATAGAAAAATTACAGAAGAAAATTGATGAACTTGAAAATAACGGCAGTAAATTGCAGAATGAGAATGATGAAATTAAAAAAAGATTTTGATGAATGTAAGGTAACGCATCCTAAAAATTTGGACGGGGCAAATGGGAAAACACATAAATTTAAATCGGAGACAAAGAATTGATTCGCAGATAAAATTAACGGAATTTAGGAGTTTTCTAAACAATCCTTAAGACGCAACAGCGTTGAATTATCGGATTTACAGGCAACAGATCAATCTATGACCAATAAGAGCAGAGCGGATAATATGACCGGTAGTCAAATACCGCATAGGATGGGGAGTCCTAACACTACAGAAGAGTGTATATTACTTCACAGCGGCATACAGTGTAATTGTATCAGATGGAAAGAAAGGGAAACTTAAATGTATATTAAATCCTGATTAATTCAAACCACTGAACTATTACAATGGAAGCCAATATTTATATTTACTATTTAAATAGTCTTTTAATATGGAGAAAAATACCGGAAGAGATATTACAATTATAATCCCAGTTTTTATTGCATTCTCAATTGCATCATCTCTACTGTCATATATGAGATATATTACTTTCCATTCTACCGTGTTTGATCTGGGCGTTTCATCAAATTTAATAAAAAACGCACTTACTTTCCCAGTTGCATACAATAAATTAATTTATTTCCTGATGTATCCAATTTACAGTTTATTTCCTTCACAGGTAGGCCTTATGGTATTCCAGGATGTACTGATAAGTGCAGGTGTTTTCCCCGTATACTTCATAGGAAGAAAACTTATAAAGAACCATAACTATGCACTGTTATTATCACTTATATGGCTGTTTTACTTTCCACTTGCAGGCGTTGAATGGTTTGACTTCCATTTTATAGCACTCTTTCCAACAATATTCCTTACCGGGTATTGTTTAATATTATACGATAAATTTAAGTCTTCATTATTCTTTATTTTACTGGCTATCACAACAGACTACCTGGCAGCCGTAATTGTTGTTTTTTACCTGATTACACTGGCAATGAAGCATAAAAAGGTTCCAAAGTATTATTATTCAATAATTATCATATTAATTCTAATTACATTTATAGGAGTTAACCTTACAGAACCATCATACACCATGCAGTTTCTAAATATTTCTACAATATTAAAAGAGCCATCAATAATTACTGCTTCTTTATTCAGAAAAATTCTATATTTTATTCTGGATACAATGCCATTGCTTTTTATTTCATTTTTTGTTCCTGAAATACTTCTTATATTGCCATATGCCGGGCTTGTATTTGCGCATAACTATTATCCGTACTTCCAGCCAATATTATACCAGTACCCTGCACTTATTGCCCCTGGAATATTCATTGCAAGCGCTGTGTTCATTGGAAAGCATGAGAAAGCGAATTTTCACCATATCAACATGAAAAAATTTATCACAATGGCATTTGCGGTGGCTATTGTTACATGGTTTCTTTTCACACCCTATGGGAATCTGGTCACTGATAATAACCATGATATAGGCACGGCTAATTATCTTGTTGATGGGAATTATGCAACTTATTCCAATATTCACTATACAGAATACGATAAGGCACTTCAAAGAATGGTAAACGCAATACCAGCAGGTTCTTCAGTGGCAATTCAGAACAATATGCCACAGCTTGTTCAGTTTTATAACTATACATTGCCTGTTAATGGATATAATGGAAGCCCACAATATATTATTACAGATCCATATTCTCAATGGTTCTACAATACAACTGTTTCTCCGGGTACAGTTACAGATACCCTTTCACTGGTAAACCATAAGCTAATCTCAGGTGATTATGGCATATTGATGGAAGTATCAGGGATGGTACTGCTTGAGAAAAATTATAGTGGGAGAATATTAGGCTTCATTCCATACTCAAATACTGCATTTAATGGTACAAGCCTAAATTTTATGGCCCCCGGCAATTACAGTATAAATATAGAACATAGTATAACTGTAAATTCTACACAGTGTATATTCACAGCTGAAAGCCATAACGGTATTGTTAATTTCAGCTTAAAGCAATATCTTACTGGAATTACTATAAAAACTGGCCAAAAGGGAAATTTTGTTATATCTCAACTTAATTAATTTTATTGCTATCTTCTAAATTTCTGTACAATATGTCAAAAAGTTTACCTGCATATGCTCGTATGAAAATATTTAGGAATGAATAACCATTGATGAATACCACTTGACTTCAAAACATAAAAACTCTTTTTCCAGGTAAAATAAATCAAACTAGTAAATCATATACTTAGACAAATAGATAAGTAAGGGTTCGGTGGTTAGAAGTTGATTTAAAGCAATAATATCGGTAGAAAATCGGGAATATTACTTCTATTCTAACTTATATTTGTTTGTTTTTATATGTCTAATTTTACTTATTCTAATTTATAAATGTCCAAATGATAAATATGTCGCACCACTTTGTATTACCATTTAGGCGGGAACAAGACAATAAAAGGCAGAAATTTAGAATATATGAAAGATGTAAAGTCGTGATGTTAAAATAATAATTTAGTTAATTGAATATAATTGATATAATGGTAGTTAGATATTTACCTCATTTATTGACTTAACTACATATTCAAGTTCATCCTGAGATAGAAATGGGTCTGTAGGTAAACTTAATATTTCATTAGCTATTCTTTCTGTTATTGGAAAATCCCCTTTTTTAAATCCTAAATATGAATATGCGGTTTGTAGATGCGGTGGCACAGGATAATGCACAATAGAATCTATAGATTTTGTATACAGAGAATTCTTAATTAAGTCTCTATGTAAGCTTCTTATTGGAAATACATACCATGCAGGTGATATATGATCACGAATTGCAGGTAATTCAACTATCTTATCTGATAAATTGTTCATATAGAATCTTGCAATATCAGATCTAATACTATTTGTCTCCGCAAGATGAGTTAACTTTACCCTCAACATGGCCGCTTGTAATTCATCAAGCCTAGAATTTACGCCTAAATATTTATTATTATATTTACTAATTTCTCCATAATTTCTTAAAGATTGAACTCTCTCTGCTATTTCTGGGTCATCTGTTGTGATGCATCCCGCGTCCCCAAATGCTCCAAGATTTTTAGTTGGATAAAAGCTAAAAGCAGTGATATCTGCAAGTGAACCGACTTTCTTTCCCTTATATGTCGCACCATGCGATTGTGCAGCGTCTATGACAATGCTTATATCTTGATAACTTTCCTTTAATTTTTTAATATCATCTATTTCACAAGGTCGTCCATATAGATCAACAGGAAGTATTACTTTCGTTCTCTCAGTAATTTTTTGGGAAATTAGTGATGGGTTTATATTGTATGTAAGTAGATCTGGTTCTACAGGTACTATAGTTGCCCCTGTCCTTGAGATTGCTAGCCATGTAGCAATATACGTGTTTGCTGGTACTATCACTTCATCACCAGAACCGACCCCTAAAGCTCGTAGTGAGAGATAAATTGCATCTAATCCATTTCCCACACCAACGCACTGTTTTGCGCCACAATATGTAGCAAATTCTTTTTCAAAAGAATTTACCTGATTACCACCAATATACATACCAGATAACATTACATTCCTGTATGCCTCATCAAATTCCTTTTTATATTTTAGATAGACCCTATCAAAATTGTTGAATTTAACTTTCATTATGTTCACCTTTTAAAAGTTTAGTAAATTCATCAAAGTTACTTATGTAATCTTTTTCCTCATAGTCTTCAGAGGCTAATACCATTATTATACTGCCAGCATCTATATCTCTTAATTCTAACCATGTCATAGGTGGTACATATAATGATTTTTGTTTATCATCTAATATAAAATAGCTTTCCGTATATCTATTTATGATCTTCGCTTTTATAGATCCACTTAAGCAAACTAAGAACTGATGAGTTATTTTGTGAGCATGATTTCCACGCAAACCATTTTGGTGGAAAATAACAAAGACTCTTCTAATTATAAATGGTATATCTTTTTGTGTCATTACTATTATATTACCTCTTGAATCTTCTATATCTTTTAAGTTCATTAAATATTTTAATTCATCCATATTAATCACTTTCTGTTTTATTTTTTATCGCATTAAAATGCCATTTAATAAATGTTCTTCCATACCGCATATATTTTCTAATTTTGTACGAAACATGTTTTTCCAGTTTAATAGGAACATTATTTGCAAGCCATTCTCTAGTTTCAGTATCTAAATGTACATTAGACTGCCATTTTAAATCATAGAACATATTGTGATAATGAAGGAAAATAATATGTTCTAAATTATATGGCTCAGTTTGAATTTCTTTTATAAAATGGAATGGAAAATTATACTCATTCCCAAAGATCTTTATTTGTTCCTGAGAGCACTTTGACAATATAGCAGCGGCAAGAAAAATTTGATCTATAAAGTGCAATGAAGATTTTTTAGTATCATTCTGTGTCTTCAAAAGTTTACCGCTATAATTAAAATATCTAAAATAATTTTTTGTATTAGCCATTTCAAACATATCTCTACATAACCTAAAAATACGTGCTTCTGGCCTTACTATAGAAAAACCGGAGTTAAAATATGGATATATTTGTAATTTTTCTACTTTGGTAATTACATTCCATTTTGGAATTGATTTAACACCCGCCAGGGAATAAGCCAGTTCCCATGTTATATTTAAGGAATCTTCAGCCACTATCGCAGCATCATTTCCCGCTTCTCTTCCTATATCCACAGGTGTAATGCCAACAAGGCAATTATCTGGTAATGATAATTCAGTAGGAAAATGCAGACATACAACATCAGCGTCAAGGTATACCATAAACTCTGCTTTTCCATCAATACGTTCTTCTATAAAAGCGGGGCCATATACCTGGTTAGCAAAGTCGAAGAATTCCCAGTTTCGATTAACAGGGGAATAAACATAAATAACATCTAATGCCTTAAATTGCTCTTTCGTTGAATTTTTAATTTCTTTTCCGCGTCTCGGTCTTACAGCATAAATTGGATACTTATTTGCATCTTTATAGAATCTCCTTAAACTTTTAGCTAGAAGCAATGATTTGTTTTCCAAATCACCAAATTCGACAATAAAAGTAAAAACTATTTTATGTTTCCTAGGCTCCATATTTTTTCATCACCTCATTTACAATTTTATCTGGATCTAAAATAAATTCATTGTCTATATTGAAAATTTTCAAATGGTTAACCATCTTTAAAATGGTGTCATAGTCAATTTTATTTCCGTTATAACTACTAAATTCATCTATAGAAGAATTACTACCATTAATCACAATTTTGTACCCCCCATATAATAAAGCTTTTCTAAGAGTGTTAATGCGATTATACCTATCTTTCGCGTCTTTTGTATGTAAATATTTCTTAAGGGACGATTTCGAATGCTGCATTCCGAAAGATTCGGAGAAGGTTTTTCTAGTTAATAACCATCTCTCGCTGTTTTCTTCTCCCATTAAGGTGGATTTTATGAACGAGTTAACATTTATTAAGCTAGTATAACTATTTTCTCTATTTATTAAATTACTTGAATTTATACCTTTAATCAATAACGGAATTCTTATTAATTCATCATAAAGATAGATACCATGCCCATAATAATTTTTTTCCTTAAGTGCTTGCCCATGATCAGCAGTAAGAATTATTACAGTGTTATCATATATTTTCCGATCTTTTAGAAATTTTATTAGATTATTTATAATCAAACTTATAGTACTAATTTGGTTATAATATTTATTTTTCAATCTATTCTTTTCCTTGTTGTTAATTTCCTTCAATCCAATTAAATCGTTTAAGGACCTTTTGTTGTCATCTCTAAACGCATTAAAAAAATATGGGTCATGCGATTCCATAAAATTAATAAATAAAAAGAACGGATTTGTTAATTCGCATTTTGCGAGTTTAGACAAAATCAATTTATGGCCCTTATTGCTTGGAAATCCAAGGGCCATAGCTTTTAATACACCGATAGCTGATATACTTTTGCGTATGTATTTATTATTAATGTGTAGATTCTTAAATGCCTGAATATCAAAATCAATAGTCTCAAAATGGTCAAACTTTTGATTAAAACCGGTTAGTTCAGAAATCATTGGGTTAGCAGAGAAGCCAATGGTTTTATATCCTTGTTCCGAGGCTATATCCGTTATATATTTGCCTGGGTATTTTACTGAATCTTTAAAAAGATCTATAAGCTCCGAATTAGGTGTTTCATGAATTCCATGTTCAGATGGATAAAGGCCGGTAAACAAGGATATATGAGATGGCAAAGTCCATGGGCTGGTAGAATAGGCATTATCAAAATTCGTAAACTCTATGATATCTTTGGAAAACTGCGTGTTATCTGTAACAAACTTGTTGAACAAATCGTATCGCAATGTATCAAAAACCACAACTATGATATTTGGTTTTGACATTTAAGTCACATGTATCCAAATTTACGAAGTTTTTCCATCATTCCTTCTTTGTCTTGTGAACGACCAGACCTCTCACTTATTACATCGAAATCTTGTTCCCATGCCGGTAAATCACTAACTTTCTTAGAATCGTGTATTCCATCTATAGATCTATACCCTTCATAGTATTTTGGATGAATTAGAAGGTTATGTTTAAAAATATATTGCCATATATCCTTTTCCAAAAATGGTAAAATAGGCTGAATTCTTATATGTTCAGGATTGTTTCTTGGGGACATAAAAATCTCCGTTGACCTCGCATCATTTTCATCCCATCTGACCCCTGTAAAAAGTGCGTCGAATCTGTACTCGACTATTGCATCATTCATCGGTACTGTTTTTAATATGTGGTTACCAACATCCGATTCTAAAGAATAATCGAACTCCTTATTTAAGAATCCAATTCTATTAACTTCATTCCTGTTGTGCTCTGATAAATCAGAAACCTGTATTTTCCCATTTTTAATAGTATTCAAAGCGTCTGAATTTTTGGCAATAATAGTCTTAAAGTTATATTTACTTTCTGATTTAGATATAATTTCAAATGTTTCAGGATAATGATCACCATGGTCAATAAATAAAACTGTTGGTAATTTAAGACCAAGTTCTTCAGTACATTTAACAACCAGATCCAATACCACTGTACTATCTTTTCCGCCGCTCCATACAATTGTGGGTCTCTTAAATGAATTAAGGCCATCCTTAATAACATCTTTTGCAATAGCTATCTTAGCGTTTAATGACAAAATAGATTCTTTTCTAACCACAAATTTGACATATTATTCGTGTTTATAAATTTTGGCACTATCACTATGGCGGTCAATGAGTGTTGGCTAATTCCCACTTAATGTTTACTTTTTTAGCTATTTTATAAACTACCTGATAGGTTATAGCTTATACTGAAATCACAGTACATTATGCTGTGGAAATGAAAAATGGCCAAAGGAAAACCAAAAGAAAGTGTATCTGATACATTAGAAAGGCCCCAAAGGGAAAAAATGAGGTAGAAGCGTCAGATCTATTGTCATATCTGGAGACATTGTTAAAAAAAGTATATCAAAAGGAGGGATTGATGAAATAAGGAAGAAGATAGGAATAGGATGCACTTCATCGCCTATAACTAAACTAATTATAAAGAGCAATATAAAACTGGATAAAGTATACTTGGAGCTAAATTATTAAAATTGAATTCAGGATAGTGTAAGTAATTGTCTGTAAATTATAAATGGCCTTGCACAATTTAGATTGGGGTGAAAAAAGTGCAAGACCAATTAAAAGAAGTAAAAGAAAAGATAAAAAGTTATGGATTGAACAGGGAGAA
>JAKAAK010000180.1 GCA_021797025.1 Thermoplasmata archaeon | reverse complement strand
TTTCTATGCTTTTT
Source organism: Thermoplasmata archaeon (assembly GCA_021797025.1). Next base: position 6,682 of record JAKAAK010000180.1, on the reverse strand, counting down.
ATCAGCCTGTTCAGGTCATCCTCATCCATCTTTCTCTCAATTGGATACATCTCTTTTTTTGCCATGAAAATGTAATACTTATAAGTATAATAATGTTAGTAAATAACTATAATTACATTAATAAGTGGAAATGATAGCACAAGAGCAGATGAAGCAACAATAGTTGCTACAGGCCTTGCGACCAAAATGGGTGCAAAAAGCGTTACTTTATTGTTTATAGGCAGTTCAATAGAAACATTGAACAAATATGACCCCCGTTCATTAATTATCAGCACTAAAATTGAGGAACTTAAAAATGCAAAAGTAAAGATAATGGCATGCCCTGTTGCAATGGAATATTATCATATAGTCGAAAGTGACCTATTATACTATGATTGTGACAAAATACCAGGCGGGAAGGTCATTGCTGATGCGAATAAAGCAGGACATACAATACTAACATTTTAAATCTTTTTTATCAAATTATCTTTAATTATTATTTATAAGTGATCTACAGATTAAAACCTGTACTATAAGTCAAATAAATAGTTTGTTTTGAACTACCAAACTTACCGCAGTAAAAGTCTTCCAAATTCATTCATTGAATGTGTATATGGATAATTCCTGCTACCGGTTCCGTTTCTTGTAATTATACCTAGTGCAAGAAGATTTTTCAACCGTCTTGAAACAGCTGATTTTGTAATATTCAATGAAACTGATAATTCTTCTATAGTTTTTGGTTTTATTGATATTTCTTTCATAATCTGTATATATCTTTTATTGTATATATCTATCTTTTTCAATTTTTTTACGCTAATTACTACAGTTGAATCCAGATATTTATCGTAAACTACCATGAGTATGTCTTGATTATAGGCATGAATGGTAAGTGCCGAAACTCCAATTCCGGAGCCACAGGATATATTAACCCATGATGGATCTTTTCTAGCTTTGCAAATTTTCTGCAAGACGAGAAATATCTGAAAAAAATTTCCTACGTCCTTGATTTCAATGAATTCAGACTTTATACCTTTTAATTTCAGAAAATCTGTTATTCTCTGTTTCGCATTTCCGTATTCAGTCTTGGAATCGCATATAATTATCAGTTTCGAGATTTTTGGGATATCTGAAAAAAATGGCTTTACAATGTAATCGCCTTCCTGGTCTAGAATTGCAATACCATATTCATCTGTCATTTTCATTCACGTTACATAAATTTATAAATTTTACGCAACGATTCCATAAATAATCATATATTGATATTATAATAATTATATTTAAATATAAATCACCACTTTTAGTTTCAGAGTAAAAATGATAGCGGTAACAGCGTGGGAATGGATAGGCCTATTTATCGGAATGGTAGTGGGTGGTCTTGCAGAAGCATGGGGTATTTCAAATCCAGAAATTTTGATAAGGCTCGGTAAATTTCAGGATAGGTTATTTATTGGTTGTATAGCAATTGCAATAGGCGCAGGTGCACTGGCATTATATGGATTAGCAGCACTGGGCGTATCATTCCACTGGGGAGTTAAGCCAGATTATGTATGGGGAGTCGCCCTGGGTGCGGCCATATTCGGTACAGGAATAGCAGTTTCCGGGTATGTTCCCGGAACAATATGGATGGCGCTGGGTGAAGGAAGGAGAGATGCAGTGTATGCAGTTTTTGGTGGCCTGCTCGGTGCGGCATCATGGACTTTGATTTATCAAACATCCTTCGGTCACTGGCTGGTAACCTACGATAATTTTGGAGAAATATATTTCGGTGGCAAATATGACACGAATTTGTATGTAGGTTTCGGTATAGCAGTTGTATGGGCAATTCTGATGTTCGGAATAGCATATATGTTGCCCAGGTATAAGGGGGGTAAAAGTTGTTTCTATCAATCATCCCATAAAAATTATAAACCTACTACAGCAGAGGAAGAACAAAATATAGAATCGGCTGGGGTATTGCAGGAAGGTTCATCCATGCCCATGGGCAATGGAACTACTGCCGAGCAGTTCAATTACCATTATACAGTATCATCCAATTTATTTGGAAAGGTAATGTTAACAGTGGGCATAATAATAGGCCTTACCGTGGTACTTGAAATGTTCTTACACCAGATACTCGGAGAATCAACCACATTTTCTTGGATAGCGGCGGAATTATGGCTACCCGCTTCGTACTGGAAATACAGTGAAATAGTAGTGACAACAATAGGCTGGGAGCCATTCAGTGATATAGGAACATTATTCGGTGCTTTCCTCTTCTCAGTCTTTGTAACAAGGAGATTCCAGTCATTCAATAAAGTAATACCGCCATCATGGGCATCCAGATTTGGAGGCAGTGAAATCAAGAGAGCAGGAGGGGCCTTCAGTGGTGCATTCATGATGCTCCTAGGTGCAAGAATGGCAGATGGATGCGCTTCAGGCCACATATTGAGCGGTGATTTACAGATGGCAGTAAGCAGTCTTGAATTCTTCGTAATTGTTATGATATTCCTGTTAATCGCTGTACACCTGATTTATAAAAGTAAGAGGAGTGAGTAAAATGGAAGACAAGAAAATATATGATAAAATTAATAGCCAATCAGATAACGTAGTAAAAAAGGCAGTAGAACTTGAAAGATCTGAAGAGCCGAAGCAAAAGAGTGAATTCGGCATAAGGGCCTTCATAATAATTATGACAGGTATAATGATAATAACTGCAGCCCTGACTGAAGGAACATACAATGGCTATGATCCGGATCCGAATGACGTTGCCATAACAGGGTTCTTCGCAATAGTAACAATTCTGATGACAGCAGTGTGGTACAGATCTAAATATAATAATTTCTCATATAAGCCTGAAGAATTCAGAAGGCATTATAAGAAAATGAAAAATGACAGGGAAAAGAAATAATAATTATCTTAATTTTTAGAAGCGTATAACCGAATAATTGTTAAACTATTGATAGCATATAATAAAATAATTTGCAATGAAAATTGATATATATCAACTTATAATAAAAGATAGTGATAGAAGATGGCAAAAATATTTGTAATTCTGACAAAAGGAAAAGATGATTTGAATATGGTTAATGTGGCAGCTAATTTTGCATACAGCACTGTAAAGAATGCCGGGGCAACCGTTAATTTTATGTTTCTGGGAAGGGGTGTAGAAAATCTATTGAAAGAGTCAAATGGCATAAAGCCTGTTGTAGACCTCGTCAATCAGATGAAATCTGTCGGTATCGAAGTAACGTACTGTAAAGTATCTGCTAAAGGTATAGGTCTTATGGAAAGTCAGCTACTGGAGGGAATTGAACCGGTTATGGGCGGTGTACAGACGGCCAAGGAAGTAGATGCAGGATTTTCTGTCGTTACTTTCTAAAATTTTAATCACTTTTTAATATAATTTGAAAATGATTTACGGTACAAAATGTGTACAATTTAACATCTCAACGACTTTATTTATATAACGTTCTCTTCACTAAATTATCGGAGCTTCGAGCTTTTACAATAAAATCAGCTATTGCCAGTAGCGGTGCCTCTATTTGATGAATTCCCAAAGCCTTTAGATACCATTCTCCTTTATAATAAATTGTATGGTATTTTTCTCTTCATGGAAGTTCACGTATCTTTATTTTTAAGGACTGAGTTGTGGAATATTGGTTATGGATAGTTTAAACTTATACATAGATAAAGAGATTGATACACTATCATGGTACGCTTTCCCTATCGATGAAAATTCGTACTACAGTTTATAATGCTCCCCATGTTTTTTAGCTTCAACATTATCAATACAATTGATCATATCAAACAAATAATTACTAAATAATATAAGGTAATACAAAATAGACATTTAATAAGTTTTTATACGTATAATATCTAAATCCGGGTAGACAAGATAATTATATGTGAATATAAACTAATTTGGGTTATAGAGGTCTAACTGTACGGTGACTATGTCTGATTTTGATTATTATTGATGTGATCAATCCGAGAATGAAGAATCCGGAAATCATAACATCATCCGGTGGGAATTTAATTGATTGCAAATATGTATATTTGGTAGAAAGAATCAACCCTGTTATAGTGAATACCATGATATAAAATAAAGAGAAAACTATCACAGTTAATATAAAGTCCATATGTTTCAGTATTACATCATAATTTATCAGTAGAACCGCTAAAATAAAATCTATAAGTATGTAAATCGGCAAAACGATATTTACTATTAAGCTATATTTTAATAAAAGTAAATTTAATACCAGTAATACTATAAATGCAATTAATGTATAAGTTATTCTTTTGTTCATCATTATTACAATAAAAGTATCTATAAAAATCTTATTATGCATACACATAAATATTGTCTACGTAAGTCTGGTATTAATTTAATTACATTCATTCTCTATTCTATACCCAACAGGACATGTAAGTTAGTTTGGTTTAAATAGATACTAAGTTACAGCAGTCTATTCCACAGATTTATATTCCATTACTTCTACTTAAAATGAAATAATTATAATGAAAGCAAAAATTTTATTAATCAAATATAATATAGCTAATGAAGTAACGTGGTTGATTTTTTTGATAGTGAGGAATATGAACGTTGGATGAAACATGCTGAAAGAACGTTACAATCAGCGTATGGTGATTTATCATCAGAATTTTATAACTGGGCGTGCTTCAAGGCGCAGCAGGCGTCGGAATATGCTGTAAAGGCATATCTCCATGGCATAGGCATGAATACCTTCGGCCACGCCGTTTCACTTCTTTTAAAAAATGCAGGATTCAATAAGGACATTATAAGCACTGCCATGGTTATCGATAAATACTATATACCAACAAGATACGCAGACGCATGGAGTGAGGGGGTGCCGGATGATTATTACAACAAAACCGATGCACAGAATGCGATTGAGGCGGCAAAATCAATATTAGACGAGGTAAAATCAATATGGAAATCATTGAAAGAAGAATAAAAGAAAGGGATAAAATAATCAACGATACAAAAAAATACGCTCTATCATTAAAATTTAAATGTTCTGCCATTTTAATAGGTTCATATTCCAGAGGAGACTTCAATTTATGGAGCGATGTTGACATATTAATTGTCGGAAATTTCTTAGGTAATCCGGTAGAAAGACTTAAAAATATTGATTTTCCACCCGGCTATGAAGTTATACCGTTAAATATGGATGAATTAAATAAAAAGATAGCAAAGAACGACAAGTTTATTATTGATTCGTTCAGAGATGGTGTAGTTTTAAGGGATGATTTCAATATTAAAAGTATCATCAGTAAAATTACCGGATTAAAATAATAACTATTTGATCGCTTTTCTATAGATATTATCCAGAATATAATATGTTCTGTTGTCATTTTTAATCAAATACAATTTTTCTAACCTATGTAAAAAATTTGATAATGTAGATGTAGAAACTTTGGTCTCGTTCAATATTTCATTGTATCCTGCACCGAAAGCCAACATTTTTAGCGCCTTTCTTTTCCACCCTGATTTATTTATAATGTTGTTTAACTCATATCTTGCTACCTTTACTGCCTCTTCGAGGCTTTCATTCAACGCATCACGATGATTATATATGCATCTTCTCCTGCCGTAGAAATTTAGCCATCCCGTTATTGTCCCTATTTCATTTATTGCTTCATTTATTTCTGTTTCACTTATATCAGCGCTGCAGTTAATCAATCCGGCTTTTAAATAATCAAACGCCGTCTGGTGATCCCATGGCTCAAGAACCACTTTTACCGGATTCCTCCCTGCCAGCGGATTTTTCCCTTCCTGTTCCAGCAGTGTTTTCATGAGGCCTATAGATGACCCTGTAAAAATAAATACTATATTTTTATTTGCCATCATTATATTATGGAGCATATTTATAAAATGGTTAATTCCAAAGGACAATTCCTGAAATTCGTCAAGTACTATCATTGTCTTTTTTATTGACAGTAAATTGAATAATGATTCCATAACGTCTGTATTATTTACTTTTTTATTGAATTTTATTGAATTCCCCATTATGTTTATTCCGAGTATTTCAAAATTGTCTCTGAACCTGGTAATTAGATTCCTAGGGATATTATTAAATATTCTATTAATTGCATCTCCCGAATTTTTTATGCCTGTTAAATCTACATATAATGTGTTGTAATCATTTTTGTACTCATTTAAGATGGCTTTTGCTAGACTTGTTTTGCCTATCATCCTTGGACCTAATATAGCTAACCAGTCTGCTGTATCAAGTACGTTTTTTATTATATCTATTTCTTTGGCTCTGTCAAATATATTTTCTATGCTATCCCTAGGTTTTTCAGTGAAAATTACTTTGCCCCCCATACTACTTTGCCCTGCAAAGTAATACTATAGCCGCTTAAATAATTATCGTTGGTGTGAGCCAAAACCTCTAACATCTTGAAGATTGGGTGTCTACAATATTTTGTATAAATATAAACCTCCTGTTAACAATGAACTGGTCATTAGACATCAGGAAGTATCCAAATATACCTTACAGTGCTGAAATTGAACTTCTAAGTCTATTGTGGTTCTATGGTTATCCTCAAGAATAAGAAATTTCCTCCAATCTGCAAATATTATAAAAAATAAATGAAGAAATATGGAGAATTAAAAAAATATTATCATTCCCTCATGAGGACATAGCAATGAAAATGTTCTATTTAAAATCCGTAGAGTTCAATTCCAGGTATCCATTTA
>JAKAAK010000179.1 GCA_021797025.1 Thermoplasmata archaeon | reverse complement strand
TGAAAGTGCGTTATTAATATCCTCTAAAATTTCTTCAGGGTCTTCTATTCCAACTGATAGCCTTATAAAATTATCATTAACTCCCAGTATTTTCAATTCATCAACTGTGAGGGACCTGTGAGACATGGTTTTGGGCGTAGACACTATACTGTCAACACCGCCCATTGTATTAGCAGGGATTACCCTTTTAAGGTTTTCCGCAAATTTCTGAGCATTATTTCTGATCTCAAAGCAAATTATTCCGGAATAACCCTTCATATATTTAATCGCAGTATCATAATCTGGATGTTCCTGGAGCCCTGGATATATTACCCCCTTAATCTCCGGATTATCCTTAAGGGAACTGGCTATTTTCATTGCATTTGAATTGATCTTTTCCATTCTTATACCGAGGGTTTTCATACCTGTCTCAGTAAGGAATGCAGAATTCGGGTCAAGTGTTGTTCCCAGCGTTCTTCTCATGGCGTCAATTTTTTCCATTAAATCCTTTCTCCCTGCTGCCAGTCCGGAAATAACATTATTGTGCCCTGCAATAAACTTCGATGAGCTGTGTATAACTATGTCCGCACCCAGTTTAATTGATTTAATGTTATAGGGAGTCGGAACAGTGGAGTCCACAATTAGCAGTGATCCCACCTCATTGCACCGTTCCGATATTGCCCTGATATCATTTACCCTCAGTATGGGATTCGTAACACTTTCAATAAAAACGATCTTTGTATCTTTCCCGATGGATTTTATAATATTTTCTGTGCCCGGAATTGATATATCAGTATTTACTCCCCATTTTCCCATAAAATCCTTTATGAAGTGATAAGATCTGGCAAAGGTATCAAGATGTGTCAATATTCTATCTCCCGGGCTGGAAAGTGCCAGCAATGTCGTTGTTATTGCCCCCATTCCTGAGGAAAATACATTATAATCCTCAGAGCCCTCCATTCGCATTATCTGTTTTCCCAGATTTTCTACAGTTGGGTTATACTCTCTGGTATACCTGTAATTTTCACCATCAGGCACAATATACGAAGTGGTCTGATATATGGGAAACGTGACCGGTTTTGCATATATATTATTAATATCGTCTCTAATCATCATAATCCTCCAGAACTGATGTTTCCTTAATGTTATAATCAACATTGTATGATTTCATTATTCTGTCAATATTTGATATGATTTCATCCTTCTTTGTATTTTCATCTGTAAATATTAAAATTGAAGGTCCTGCACCACTAACACATATTGATATTGCGTTTCCGGAGATGGCCTTCTCTCTTATCTGTCTGTAATACGGGAATAATGCTTCTCTTGATTTTTCGACTATGTCATCCATCATTCCTTCCCTTATTGCATCACGATCTCCATTCATGAAACCATAAAGCATTGTAGAAATTCTGGACGTATGCAGTACATGGTCGGTCATGCTGATTTTATCAGGGACCATTGACCTCGCCTGCTGGGTCTTCTTCTCCATATGTGAGTATGGTATGATCAGTAACAATGCCATCTCATAATTGATTTTAATTTTCCTGACCCTTACCGGGGATGTTGAGCTTATCAGTGTCAATCCACCGTATATTCCGGAGGAAACATTATCAGGATGTGCTGATCCACAGGCAGCTATTTCGCCATACATGGAATAGTATACCATTTCATCAGGACTCATATTTAATTCCAGTAATTCATTCACAGCTTTTACTGATGCTGATGAGGATGCCCCGCTGCTACCCAGTCCCAGACCTATGGGAACACCTTTATTAATTCTCACCTCAAGACCCTCCTTAATGCCCCTGTCGCCAAGTATTTTTAGAACACTGAGGCCGGCAGAATTGCTCTCAGGATTCTCTGGTGTGGAATCAGATATAATTTTTATGCCTGTTCCTCCAGTTTTTTTTACAGTTACAGAATCAAAAAAAGCTTTATGGGCAAGTGATAATATATCGTAACCCGGTCCGAGATTGGCCGATGAGGAATAACTGCGCTTTGTAACTTCCATGATAATCCCATGAACTCATAAAATAAATTAATTATCTAATGTTATATGACTGCAGGTAATAACACTTATTTTTTTAAGCTTGTAGGTTAAATTTCATCGCTAATCACGTTTGCGGTAATTAATGCATATCAATATTTTAAAATACTATTTAGTAAATATGGTACCATGAAACCAGATGATGGAATTACACTCAGAGTAGCTGAGGCAAATGCAGTTGACCCTGGTATGGCCAGAGTAAGACTCGATGAAATATCCCGATTAGATCTTAATGTTGAAATAGGGGACGTTGTATCTATTGAAAAGGTACGCTCCACTGTGGGCAGGGTATTCAGATCAAGGCCAGAGGATGAAAATAAGGGTATTGTGAGAATAGACAGTGTTATGAGAAACAACTGTGGCGCATCCATAGGTGACAAGGTAAAGGTAAAAAAGGTAGAAGTGGAAGATGCGAAGAAGGTCGTACTGGCACCTATTATAAGAAAAGATCAGAAGCTGAGATTCGGGGAAGGCATAGATGACTTTGTCCAGAAAGCCTTAATAAGAAGGCCATTAATAGAACAGGACAGCATAAGCGTTCCGGGATTGACCCTTGCCGGGCATACCGGGCTTCTTTTCAAGGTAATAAAAACAATTCCCAGCAAGATACCAGTGGAGGTCAGTGAGGAAACTCACGTGGAGATAAGAGAAGACCCGGCATCAGAGGTTCTGGACGAGGTAACAAAGGTTAGCTATGAGGACATAGGCGGCCTTTCAGACCAGTTGGGGAAAATAAGGGAAATAATAGAACTGCCATTGAAACATCCGGAGCTTTTCGAGAGACTCGGAATAACGCCTCCGAAGGGTGTACTGCTCAACGGTCCACCTGGAACAGGAAAGACTTTAATAGCAAAGGCGGTGGCAAACGAGAGTGGTGCCAATTTCTACGCTATCAACGGTCCTGAAATAATGAGCAAATACTATGGACAGAGTGAGCAGAAACTGAGAGAAATATTCCAGAAGGCAGACGAATCAGAGCCATCCATAATATTCATTGATGAAATAGATTCCATTGCGCCGAAAAGAGAGGATGTTCAAGGTGAGGTAGAGAGAAGGGTAGTAGCCCAGCTTTTAACCTTAATGGACGGTTTGAAGGATCGTGGCCATGTTATAGTAATAGGTGCAACAAACAGACTGGATGCCGTTGACCCTGCTCTGAGAAGACCTGGAAGATTCGACAGGGAAATAGTAATAGGAGTCCCCGATAAGAAGGGCAGAGTGGAAATCCTGACCATTCATACAAGAGGAATGCCACTAGGAATGGATGATGAGAAGGAAAGCGAGTTTTTCAATAGGATAGCAGATATAACATACGGTTTTGTTGGAGCTGATCTCGCTGCGCTGACCAGAGAATCTGCCATGAATGCACTGAGGCGGTATCTTCCGGAAATAGACCTTGACAAACCCATTCCAACAGATGTGCTGGAAAAAATGATTGTAACAGAGGATGATTTCATGGAAGCACTGAAAACCATTGAACCCAGCAGCCTGAGAGAGGTAACGGTGGAGGTTCCCAGCATAAAATGGGATGATATCGGCGGCCTGGAATCGGTCAAATCTGAACTCAGGGAGGCAGTAGAACTTCCTCTGTTGAAACCGGATGTATTCAAAAGGCTGGGCATCAGGGCTCCAAAAGGATTCCTTTTATACGGTCCACCGGGAACAGGAAAGACACTTTTAGCAAAGGCCGTTGCCAATGAAAGCAATGCAAACTTCATATCTGTAAAAGGTCCAGAAGTCCTCTCTAAATGGGTAGGAGAGAGCGAAAAGGCTGTAAGGGAGATATTCAAGAAGGCGAAACAGGTATCACCTGCAATAATATTCATGGATGAAATAGATTCAATAGCACCTAGAAGAGGTGCATCGATGGATTCAGGCGTTACAGAGAGAATAGTCAACCAGTTATTGACATCAATGGATGGTATAGAGGTTCTGAACGGTGTTGTTGTTATCGCTGCAACAAATCGTCCGGATATAATAGATCCGGCACTGCTGAGAGCAGGCAGATTCGACAAAATTATTTACATACCGCCCCCCGAAGAAGAGGGAAGACTGAAAATACTGGAAGTCCATACAAAGAAAATGCCACTGGCAATGGACGTGAATCTTCAGGAAATAGCAAAGAAAACAGAAGGATATGTAGGTGCAGACCTTGAAAATCTGTGCAGGGAAGCAGGTATGATGGCATACCGTGAAAATCCTGATGCAACAGAGGTTAATCAGGAAGCATTTTTAAAGGCAATGAAATCTATAAGGCCCTCGGTAGACAAGAACGTCATAAAATTCTACACCGACCTTGCAGCCACAATGGGAAGAGATATAAGCGAGAAAAAGAAAACAGAGGAAATGGGCTTATATCAATAATCAATTTTTTATAAAAATATAACTTCCTGACTCTATTTTTTCATCAGAATTTTTTCTTAATTCTATTCTATCCTGCTTTCTGAAGCCCAGTATAATTTTATTGCTTTTTTCCATTTCTGAGATAAATTCTTTATATGTTTTATTGATATATTTTTTATCAATGACTTCCTCACCGATATTATTTCCGGTAAGAAGCTCATTTATAAACTCCGGTATGCCAGGTATCATTATGGATGAATAAATGAGCATTGATGAAACATCTCCCTTTATTACTATATCATCCATAAACGATGCCGCGTGCTCCCTGCTGTCAGGGTTCAGAATTTCGCCGATTATTCTTATTTTCTGGTTTAATTTTCTTATTATCATGGAAGACAATATTGTTTCAGCATCCATGGCCATCTGGTCTTTGTCCTCCTCCCTAGAGAAAATAATCACAGATGATGCCTTCTTGATACCTGCCTTTATAAGATCGCTTTCCCTCAAAAAACTGCCCTTGACAAAGGTATACTCATTATCTCCCTTTACCTCATTCTCATTGAGTATTACTATATCTATACCGTCATTCTTGATTTTATCCAGTACTTTTTTTGTGCTTTCATTATAATTGCACAGTATTATATGCTTTTTTTCAGTAGCCATTCTCTCACCCAGTTTTGATGATAACCTTATATCTATGAGCATGCTGGTTATTCCCGCTGTAAGGTATCCAAGGGAACCTATGCCAACAACCATTATAATCATTCCATTGGTTCTTCCCATGATGCCGTAAACAGGGGTATCCCCGTAACCTACTGTTGTAATTGTCTGCATGGTCCACCATAAGCTTGTGAATAGTGAATGTACACCACTGGAAGCTATGGGATTTTCAATGTAAAATTCGCTGAATACAGAATATATGATAACAGCTATGGATAAAATGGAAGCCTTCATAATGTGGTTTCTCGAATACTTCCTGAATTTTTTGAAAAAGAGGAAGAATGGATTCATTATCTTTTATGGTAAATTTATATTTATTATTTTTTGAAAGATATTATCCGGTGTGTTTTTATAAACTATACTGATTTATCATTACATGCTGATTTGATTTTCAGGGACATATCTAAGTATTCCTGCAAGTCCGCCGAATGCGGTTTTCAGCAATCTTCCCTCATCACTGTCCTCCGATACCATTTCAACCTTTGTTCCGGACTCCTCCGCCATTTTATACAGGTCCTCTATGAAATCATCCTCCCTTTCGAAGTTCATGGGTGTCCCATCGTTGTCGCATAAGGGCTGTTCAGTAGGTTCAGATGTAAATGTTTTTTCAAGATTGCATGTGGGACATCGGTAAAAGTATTTCCTTTTTCTTATGCTATCAGATACTATAAGGAGCTCAAGATTCTTCATCTTAAGTGCGGTCATTATTGCATCTTCTCCATACACACCGAGTCCACCGTCCGATTTCTTTATTTCCCTGAGGAATCTGTTTATTATGTCCTTTTCACGGGTAATACGCATGTCTTTAATTGATTCGGATGCCTTTTCCACAAGCTCTCGCAGCCCGGATTCATCTGTGTATCCTATATCAAAAAGATCCTTAATTTTTTCCTTAATTTCATTTCTGAGATAATCCTTTTCAATGAAATATTCCTTTGTTGCCCCGGGACCACCAACAAATATGGTAATTATATCCTTTATCACGGGCATAAATGTGCTGTTTGCTATATCTCCCATTTTTTTGAAAAATTCATTGGCGGCTATCTCTATAAGCCTCTCGAACCTTCGTGATGACTGACCACCCTGCCTATGCTTGCTGGGTACAAGTGAGTATTCATAATCAACAACCTCTATTTTTGTTCCCTTTAAAAATCCGATGGTGGATTCCTTTCGGTCTATTACAATAAGCCCGTATAATTCCTTTTCCCTGAGCTGATCCGTTAACTGTTCAAGGTGAAAGCTTGAATCACACTTATAAAGAAATGTCTGTATGGGCTGAGGTGGCTCTACTATCTTTGTATACATTTCTGTCTGATCCCCTCGTGTTGCCACATGCCCCACGAAGAAAACGAGGCCATGTTCCGGTGGCTGTTTATAATACTTTAAACGGGACATTATGGATTCTATTGCACCCAGTACATTTTTCCTGGTGGTTTTAGATTTTATATTCGAAGATGTAGAGAACTCCTCTCTTAAATACTGTACAACATCCGAGATCTGCTTGTCAGGGGGAATATAAAGTGATATTAGCTCAGTTCCACGGCCATGAAGTTCAGACAATTCCTCCATGGCTTTTCTAAATTCAGAATATTTTATAGCCTCTGGATCAGTCTTAGGATCTGCC
>JAKAAK010000178.1 GCA_021797025.1 Thermoplasmata archaeon | reverse complement strand
TATTATCAGCCAGGTGCTTGAATTCTTCGCGGCCCAGGTATCCAGGAAGTTTTAGCCCGTCCTTGGTAGGTGACAGAGAATACTTTTTCTTCAGGGCATTCAACAGGCCAACCTTATCAAAACTTTTGTCTTCTTTTGGTGGTTCCTCCTTCTTCCAGTAATAATAAGGAGTTGCCCTCATCTTGCAGAAAAATTCCCTTTTGGTAGAATCTGCAACATGGTCCTTCTTATTAAGCCATTGTGTAACTTCCTGGTAAATGCCGTTAAGGTATTCAAAATAGGAGTCATCTGTCATTTGAATACCCTCCATACTTCATCCCTGGGAAGAACGGATCTTAAATGCTCAACTAAGGGGTCTTTCCCTTCATTATTCTTTCTCAATTTCTCAGCGTACCTGATAGTGCTTTCTATACTTCTTAACTGACTCATTCTATCACCACTCTGTTTAACTCATCAATAAAGTCCTGCAAATTATCCTTAAAAATACGTATGGTTACCTTATTTTTATCATCAGAAACGTTAAGGGTAAAGGCATCTTTTTCATTATTTATCTTTAACTGGTCTTTTACTACTATTCCATTCAGGTCACGCAGAGGAAGTTTATCGTACACCCCGATAGCATCTATATTTTGATTTTCCTTCACCTCGTCAAAGTCGCCATCAGCCCACCAGATAACAAATTTTCTATTTACATGGTATGTCCAATCTGCATCAGGATCATAATATACAATTTCATTTTCATCCATTGATATGAACGTTCCAGCGCCATATTCATTTAAATCCAGGTTTCTCCCACGTGAATGCTCTTCTAAATTGGTTAAAAGATTTTCCACAGTTTCTATAACTATTCTATCTCCCTTATTCATGCCTTCACCTTCTCATCCCTTGGCACAATGGAGGCAAATGTTTTTGTCCTTATTTTGCGTGGAGTTCTGTCCTTGATTTCACGGCTAACATAATCCATTAAATGCTGATAACCTTGCAAACTATTTTCAAACTCTATTTTCCTTCCTTCTGCTTTCAAAACAATGTTTTTATTTTTCATTTATGCAAACCTCTTGATACTTTTTATGTCAGTTCCAGGAAAAATTGATTTCCCTGAACTTATCCCAAGCTTTCCGTTTCCCATCACGATAACGCGGCCAACATCCGAAAAATTATATTTTGTGGTGAATTCCACAATTTCAAACTGATGCCTGGCAAGAAATAATTTATACATCAGGATACCCCCTCATCTGATCACTTACCTCCTCAAAATTTATAAAATGTGCATGGCATTCCTCTGAACAAAAATGGAAACCCATATCATCATCCTGGATGTGAATTATTTCTTGTTTTTCCAAAAAGTCTTCACCACACCAGTCACAGAATTTAACTCTCTCATTGCAGACGGTGCATTCCAGATAATTGCGTGCCATACCCTGCATGTTATACTCTTCTTTCATGCCGGCACCTCTTTGTTATCGTTTTCATGTTCAACCACTAAAAAGTGAACAACTTCCTTAATGGTATCAAACTTTTCGTCATACTTTAAATTTTTAATTTTCGCATAATCCTTTTCATCAACTCTTATTAATTTCCCCATTGCTATCTACCATATGATATATAGTAGAGTTATATATAAAATTTACTCTGTTTACTAATTAGTAGATAGGATATATCATATTAATTTTTAATCTATCTCCTATATAGTACATAGGGACAATATGGATGTTTTGGACAGATCTTATGCTAAATCAATTCTCATATTATTGCTAGATCATAATGGAAATGCTAAGAAATCGGATTTTTCCGATATTGCTACCAGTTGGAAAACTCTTTCTGATGTCGTTTCTGCATTACAACAAGAAGGATATTTAACAATTTCAGAACAAATTCGGGGTAGGAAAACTTATGAAATTAAGATTACCGATAAAGGTCGTGCAGTTGCCCGGAAACTCAAAGAGGCTGAGGAAGTCGCAGAATCCCCAGCGAATCAGGAAGCCGAGGGTGTTATCCATATCGATGGAGAAGAAATCAATGTAGCACTAACCCCTGAGGAGCGGGAGAATTCAAAATACCTCAAGTTTTTATTTCATTTCAATGTGCTAGACAACCATATAACCGTTGAAGAAGCGGTGCCTGGCAAACGGTCAAGGATATTCAATATATACGTGAAACAAAACGGCAACGGGATTTTCCGGCTCTGGTGCGAACAGGATGATTCATACGAATGCTGGCATGTACGGGAAGCCTGGGGATATCCCCAGGTCCAGAAGATGATGACACAGTACAAGGGCAGAGTAAAAATATGCCAGGTGTGCGGCTATGAAAATCCGGAAAATGCAAAGTTTTGCATGGAGTGCGGGGCGAAGCTGGAATAAAATGGAGATGAAATAGATGGAAGAAAAAATAATAATAGAAAAATTGAAAAATGCGATTGAACGTGCTACAAAGAATGTAATTATGATAAATAGTTTTAATTCTTATATTCCTTTTGGATCAACCGAAGGAGAAGAAATATTTGAATATTTTGAACAGTTCGAAGCTCTAGTGAAAGCAATGAACTTACAACTAAATTTATAACATCATATTTCAGCAATTATATGTTCAATAAGATATTTTGCTCTACGAATAAGCTTTTTCTTTTCTTCTTTTAATTTATAAGCTCTTTTTACTAGATTAACAATCTCATTTTGATCCTCAGAAGATATTTCAGGTATCTGTATATCTTTCAGACCATTACCGATCGTAGGTATTGTGGATTGTATTAAAATTCTTCTTTTTATTTGATATTTACCATATATTGTATTTAAAAAGATGAAAACATATTCTGGTGGCAGTGTTTCTAATATTCTGATTCTCCTTATATGACTCTGGATAATACATCGATCTACTGCAGTAAACATTGCTGAAATGCCTATTTTTCCATCATTGCTAAATAAGATATCATTAGGCAATAAATCTTGCTTTAAGTCATCAAAAATTTCATTTCCAATATAATAATCAGGATAATCTTCAACTTCATAATTTGGAAGATCAGAAGTTCTAACAAAGGGAATATCGTCATCTAATTTTTCTCTATAACTCCTATAATTTATCGAACCAACTTCATTCCCTTTTTGAATGTTTGATATATTACCCAATTTTAACATGTTGAATTTAGTTTTCAAATCTTCTATTGGTTTAATGTATCCTGGATAATAGAAAACTGGCATTAAAAGGTTTAAGTAAATCATGTGTGAAGTTACCGTATAAGTTTTAATATTCGTACTTACTGGACTGCCCAGTATTCCCATAAGTTTGTTTTTTGCCATTTCTATTAAATTGAGGGATTCGAAATGCTTTTTATTTGCTTCTTTAATCAAACTATCTATTTGTTCTTTTTGATCGTAATTAGGAACGATAACTTTTATTCCTCGAAGAGCACGATGGTTTATTCCTCTTGCTACTGTCCCAGTTAAATTTACTTGTATCTGCGATATACCGAGCTTCGAGTTCAAAAATATACTAAGGTATTCAGGGCTTATATTACTATCTTTTTTTAATCTTATTTTTATAATTTCTGTTCCTATAATTATATTACCTAGCTCCTTGGTATAGATACTCGTTATTCCAGGTGTACCTTTTCTTGTTACTAAAATGTCTCCAGGCTCCAGTTTTATTTTATTCGGAACGTCTTCCCATCTATAATCCACACGTTTTGGGGTTAATGTATCTATCTGCTCTCTCTTTTCGTCTATACCTCTAATATATAATAGGCCTTTATCTTTATAGGTCCTTAAATCCATCCCATTGGTTATTTGATCTGCGATATCACCTATGGTCAAATTGGATTTGTTTATCACTTTAACAATTTCGTAAGGCGCTACAAGCAATGTATCTTTAATATCTTTAGAGCTAACTTTAAAACTCAACATTTTCTTCATCTTCAAATTTTTTGAAAGCTAAACTGATATCAGGGAAATCGTCATCAGGCATACCATCACTTCTGAATATAGCTTTTCCACGTTTATTGTGGCCACATTTTTTGGCTATTGCCATAAATATAGGGTACTCCTTCTTTTCACCACTCTTCTTTTCTAATATAAGTACACTTGTTTTGGTGGTTGTGCTGGGCGAGAAGGTTTCAATTGGGCAGTCTATTACAGCAATTACTTTTGCTGCATCTAATATATACTGCCTTATATACCCTTCACTTATATTGCCTAAAATACCGTCAGGTAAAACTATTCCTAATCTTCCACCTTCTGATAATAAGTCTAAGCATCTCTCTATAAAAAGAATTTGAGGTGGTTGCTTTTCCTGGTACATATTTGTTTTAATCCATTTTTGCAAGGTTTTATCATATTTCCATTTATGACCTAATTCATATCTATCTATAGGAATATTGTCTTTCTTACTCACTTCTATATCCTTTCCAAATGGCGGGTTGGTGAGAACGACATTGAATTTATTCAGTCCTATTTTCTCTCGAACTTTAAATTCCCATTGTTCAGGAAATTTTAAACTATTTTCGCAGAAAATTCCACCCTTCCCATCTCCTATTATGGCCATATATGCCTTGGTAACCTTTGATAAAAAACTATCTTTTTCTATTCCCGCAAAATATCTGGAAGCTATATCTCTTTTTTTATTTGCCAGAATATCTGGGGTCCATCCACGTTGCTTAGATTCTTCTTCTAATTTGTTCCATACATGTTCTAATGCAACTATTAAAAATCCACCTGAACCGCAGGCAGGGTCTATTATGAATTCATTTGGTTCTGGATCTAATATATCTACAATCATTTTAACCAGATTTCGAGGGGTGAAAAATTGACCTTGCGCACCCCTTAAGGCCGGCCCCATAAATACCTCAAAAGCTTCACCTATTGCATCACGGTCTGCTCCAACAAGTGAGAAATTCTGAATCTGACCTACAATATAAATGATAGTTTCTGCCGGTAATCTTATTTGATCAGAACTATTAAATACGTCTAAATATTCTTTTTTTACCTTTTGAAATAGATTTTTAATTCTAGAAGCTACGTCCTCTTTTTTTTCATCGACACCTGCTCTAAATGTCACCTCTTTATCAAGATCAGTATTTATTTCATCGTATATCTTACAGAATAAAATGTTTATTATTTGATCTGCAATAGTCTCATCCATGGTTATTCCTGTTATACCGCCTGCTAGTCTATTTCTCATATCATTGAATATTGTTCTAAGATTCTTAGCAGGTACTAAATCCTTTTTTTGATATTTACCTATATCGTTATACCTCTGGCCATATCTTGGGAACGATGGAATTTCCTTATATAATAATGTATTATCCTCACCAACATATTTTAATAAATATACATGTTCCTTCCCATTAAACCAAACACCTAATCTAGTTTTATCTGATAAACTTAAGTAACTTTCTAGTTGTTTTTTTCCATCTTCCCTATGTTCTTGTTTACATTCAACTATGATTACTGGGTCTCCCTGTCTCGTTTCATCGGAAAATACTGCTATATCAACCGGGTAACTTCCTTTTTCATCGGATGGGCGTTTTCTTACACGATATTGCGGATGTGCCTGAATTTGACCTTTTTTATAACCATAATCATCTACAAGCAATTTGATGAATGGTTGAACTGCTTGTACTTCTTCTGGAGTAGCACGTACTAATTTACCAGATGCATAATCCTTTATTTTTTTTGACTCTTCAGCATCTTCAATGTCTTCATAATCAAATATATCATTCCCCGTTGATATCACCTTTTAATAAGTTAATATATAACGTATAAAGTTTACTTAGTCCAGCATTAATTACATAATTATATAACCATTTAGTCTTAATGAATGAATGATAAAATATTTTTATTATCTTATTATTTAGTTTACTATTACCTCTGCTTTTTTTAATATGTTCTAATATGTATATATTTCCTAGATGTTTTGTCGTATTTAGAGAATCTTTTAATTTATGTATTTTTGTTAATTTTATCATATATCATTCCGACCCCAGTATATTTTTAATTATTTACGATGTTATTACACGAACATTCACTATGATTTTTTCCCATAATGCATGCTTCTTCTCTGTATATAGTATTCATTCTTTAATATTTGTGATTTACGTCCCTTTATTAAATATGCATAACTAAGCGTCGCAATTTTTTCTATTACACAGTTCAACAGGAATGGATCTTTTTTTTGGGATCATGAAATCCGGCAAAGGTGAAATATAATATAAGAAAAATACTTAATATGTATTTCATAAATAGCATAATAAATTAATTAATATATATTAATCTGCGCAACTTAGTGGTTACAATACAACAACTCATATCTCTTCGATTCCTTAACATGCTTATTATTTACTGAATTATTCTTCATTTCTATCTTCATAACAGGTTCCCCGAATAAATTTAAGATAAAATTATTAGAGTTTATGCTCAGCAGATATTTCCCATGGATGTCATTCAATGTGTCCTTCAATTCATAAAAATCATTCTCTGTGAAGTTATGCCTGTAAAATTTTATCTTATAATACGGCGGATCCAGGTAAAAGAAGGAATCTTCTGAATCATACCGTTTTATCAAATCCTTATAATCCAGATTCTCAATGGTCCAGTATTTCACTTCGTTGTAAATATCATCTATGTTCTTCCTGGCATTTGCCATCTTATTCATCCTGGACTTGACACTGTAGCCGTAATGGTTGCCTTTTCCAGCAAACGACATCAGATAGGTATAAACTCTCCTGAAGGCATTCTCTGCACTGTCATCTGT
>JAKAAK010000177.1 GCA_021797025.1 Thermoplasmata archaeon | reverse complement strand
TTCTCACTCCGGAAAGAGTTGATTATTTCAAACAGCATCATGTCCTTTCGGCATCATTATCACTTGATGGAAACATGGAAATGCATGACTGGCTACGTGGTCCTGGGGTATATGAAAAAACCATGGAAAAAATACAGCTGCTCAATGACAAACACATGAAACTCCAGATAAATTCTGTTGTAATGAGGAAAAACGTTCACCAGCTTCCTGGACTCCTGAAACTCCTTCTTGACAACAATGTAAAAACCTGGGAGGTATTCTTCCTTATCCAGACAGGAAGGGCAATAGATTCCGAGGACCTCACACCACAGGAATTCGAAGATATAAACCACTGGCTTGTGTTTGCAATGAATTATGGAATGGTAATCAGGACTGTAGAATCGCCCATATTTAGAAGATGTGTTGATGATGGATACGATAACTACTCAGGGGAGCTCTACTACCGCCTTATAGACGAAACCATCGATCTTCTGGGCCTTCCAGATAGAAAAAATATACCTTCCAGAGTGTCAAACACCCGGGACGGCAAGGGAATCATATTTGTTGGTCATAACGGAGATGTATACCCCAGTGGCTTCATTCCATATAAAGTAGGAAATGTAAAGGAGAAGAGCATAGCAGATATCTACAGAAACAGTGAAACACTGATAAAACTAAGAGACAATAAAAACTTCGGCGGTGCCTGCGGTACATGCAACTGGTCAGATTCCTGCGGTGGTTCCAGATCCAGGGCGTACGCCCGTTACGGAGATTTATTCGCACCTGACCCGGCCTGCCTGTATTCCCTGGCTCCAGAACAGTAATTCAGTACATGGCCTCGTCCAGGCTGTACACAACTACCGGGATTTTTAGCCTCGACCTCAAAGAATCCCTTATTTCTTCATATTCTTTTACGGCTATTTCCTTATTTTCCTGTATACCATTATTAAGAAGAATCTCATGGAAATTACCGTATTCCTTTACAGGCGATATGTATACCATATCACCCCTTGAATATTCAATGGATCCGAGGAAATCAATTGTATTCTTTACATGATCTTCCCCGAAGCCTGACATTACAATGAGACCAACGTTTATTCCAGCATCACTGATCTTCCCGATGAATTCCCGTGCAACATCAAGTTCCATTTTTTTATTCAGCATTCTTAAAATATCAGGATTTCCACTTTCTATTCCCATATATATCCTCTTCATTCCCAGTTCATGCAGCCTGTTGAAATCAGTATTTTTGAGCGGCGTTGTGAATGCGTCTGAAAATGCATAGAATGGCATCCTGAATTCTTCTTTAAGATAAACCAAAATTTCCTCGAGCTCAGAGGAATTCATGCTTGTTGCATTTGCATCACCCAGGAAGATTCCGTTCATTGCCGGCATTGAGTTGCTGAAAAAGGATTTTAATTCTTCCGTTTCATTTTTGATTTGATCAATCTTCAATGGCATATATTTCCTGTCCTTATAGAGATTGCAGAATGAACATTTGTTCCACGGACACCCCTCTGATATTTTTACATATAAGGAAAAGTATCTGTCTGGTGGCACTATGGGAATCCTTCCTCCGTATATCCTCCTGAGACTTCTACCCCTGAATTCAAGGAAATTGTAATCCTTTACATATTTTTTCAATACAGGGTATTGCACAGAAGCCAGTTCAACATCGTGGTAAAACGCTGATGCAACCGCAGGTTTTTCATAGTCTTCCAGAACCCTTGCATTCCTTTTACCGTTTATATACCTCAATTCAATAATATCATTCATTCTGGTCCTTCTGTATGTCCGGTCAGAAAGCGAGTAATAAACCATATCAGAGTCCATATTCATGGAAAGCCTTCGATCACCTATTTCGATCTTAACAAGCCCATTTGCTTCCTCTTCAAACATATATATCACAGTTCATATTTATTTTCATAATTCCTCGGGGTTATCATGTACTTTCCATACTTATATGTCCCGGAATTTCCTATTATTACAATGGTAAACATATCCATAGGCACATCCAGGAACTCATCTAGCGTTGATATATGTACTTCCTGTCCCTCTCTGTAAGCATTCCTGACAATTCCCACCGGAGTATCAGTATCATGGTATTCCAGCATGATTTCTTTTGCCTTTTTTATGAGTTCTGTTCTCTTCGAGCTCACCGGGTTGTACAGTGCGGTTACGAAATCACCTGCTGCAGCGGATTCAAGCCTTTTTATTATATCCTTTTCCTCTGTGAGCCTGTCACTGAGGCTTATGGAGCAGAAATCATTCATGAATGGAACTCCCAAAAGAGACCCTGCAGAATTAAGCGCGGTGATTCCCGGTACTATTTCTATGTCTATGTCATAATTATGTGCGGCAACCAATTCTAAAACAATTCCAGCCATACCGTATATACCTGAATCCCCACTGGAAATAATTGATACAGTCTTTCCGGACAGGACATATTCAACTGCCTTTTTAGCACGTTCCAGTTCCGCTGTGACATCACCGGATTCTACTGTTTTGTTCTTAACTGTATTTTCAATAAGTTCTGTATATTTCTCATATCCCATTATTATGTTTGAATTTTCAAGTGCTCTCACTGCCTGGGGAGTAATGAGTTCAGAGCTTCCGGGTCCAATGCCCACAAGGTATAGTTTCGGCATAAAGCCTTATAAAATTAAGTATTATATTATTTTCCTTACTGTACGGCAGTTAGATTCTTTTCAAAGCTATGTGCAGCAGAAATAATCGTACTATCTGTGCTGAGGCCGGACATAACATGCTGCGGGGTATATGGTGAGTACGAGTTTTGTGCCGTCTCACTGTATGTGCCTGATCCCAGTGCCCCACCATCGTACATGAAAGAATTGAATATATACGCTCCATGTGGACCTGTTATTATGAAGGTTGTTTCCAGGTGATTGTCATAGGTTATGTCGGAAGCATATTTATTGAACATCTTTGCAACGGATGAAGGATATGTAGAGTTTATGAGGGAAAGGCCGTAGGAAGCCAGCGACCCATTTATTTTACCGTTATTCACGGTTCCGGTCATAGTTTGATTATACATGTACAGCGGATAAAACGTCACGCTCTTTCCATTATACTGGAAACTGAAAGTCCCCTTGAACAGAAGGCCGGGCTGCCCCACTGTACCAGATGCATTTGAATAAATATCCTGATTATATGCCTGATGATATTCCACATGGCTGTATATATCTGTGGTGCTATTCATGGCATAGTACAGCGCCCATGAATCTGTGGCACCTATCGGGCACCCGTACCATGAAATGAAATATATCCCGGTGCTTCCGTTTGAAAGAAGATCATGGTCCGAAATCTTATAATATTTCTCCGGTAAAATCTTTGAAGGCGGTGAAAAGAACGGATTCGTTATTGCCAGTACAACGATAACAACTATTATAATTGCGGCTATGACACTGAAAATGACCTGGCGGTTTTTCCAGAATTGCTTTTTGGGCTTGATTCCGTGCCTGCCGGTATTTGTCTTTATCCTTTCTTTTTTATTCTTTTTATCTGCCAACGAGAGAATGAATTATTTGTAGTATAAAAATATATCCATAGTTATGTGCTTTTTCCTTATAAAAAACAATATATTGTTAAACGCAATCATTCTTCATGTCAGTAGAGAAAGGTATTGCGGGTTTTATCAATAAAACATCTTACGATGATCTTGGAGAGGACGTTAAACACGAGGTAAAGCGGAGGTTCATAGACGCACTGGGTGTGGCATATTCATCCATGGACTCCCCGGCAGCCTCAAAGATAAAAAAAATGTTCGGCCTGTATCCAGGAAATGCCAAAATAATAGGCATGGGAACAGCCTCACCGGATTACTCAGCATTCCTGAATACTCTGTTTATAAGGTACATGGATTTTAATGATACATACCTTTCAAAGGAGCCACTTCATCCCAGCGATATGTTCGGTCCCCTGATATCATTATCATCAATATTCAATAAGACCGGAAAAGAACTGATAACGGCAGCGGCAGTGGGGTATGAAATCGGGACAAGGCTCTGTGATTCAACATCGCTGAGGGCAAAGGGATATGACCATGTGAATTTCACAGAAATAGCCATGGCAGCAGCAATGTCCAAACTTCTGGACTTCGATGAAAATCAGATAATAAATGCCATCTCCATCTCTGTTGTTCCCCATGTTGCACTGAGGCAGCCAAGGGTCGGGGAACTCACCATGTGGAAGGCCGGTGCAGCTGCAAACAGCGCAAGGAATTCTGTATTCGGAACACTGGCTACATTATACGGATTTACTTCACCATCGGAGCCACTCTCCGGGAAGCTGGGGTTCAAAAATATCGTAGCGCCCGATATGGACTTTTCAAAGCTGGAAGGAACCGCTTCAAATGGAATAATGAGGACATACATTAAAAAATATCCTGTAGAGTACCATGCAATGGCAGCCGTAGAGGCATCACTGAAACTTGTCAATGATATTGATATCAACCATGTTGATTCCATAAATGTATACACATACGAGGCAGCTGTATCCATACTTGCAGATCCAGAGAAATGGCATCCTGAAAACAAGGAAACTGCCGATCATAGCCTGCCATTCATCATTGCATCAACACTGGTAAACAAGGACTTCTGGGTAAATAATTACAACGATATAAGGAACAGGCAGATCATATCGCTGATGGAGAAAATAAAGGTGATAGAATTGAAAGAATACACGGAACAGTACCCTGATAAACTTCCCATAAGAATTGAGGTTAAATGCAGGGGTAAAACGCATGAAAGCTCCGTGGAAATACCGAAAGGCCATTACAAAAATCCTATGGGCGACAGGGAAATAGAGTCAAAATTCATCAGACTTACCGGGAAAACAGAGGCTCTGGAGTCACTGTGGACCATGGAGGACAGGGAGGTGAGCGAGCTTGTCTGATCTGCTGGATAATCAATTTATGTCGGTTCCCGGTGTGTTCAACCCATTTTCCGCCCTTCTGGCAAAACGGAAAGGCTTCAAGGCTGTTTACCTTTCAGGAGGGGGTTTGACTGCATCAATGGGCCTTCCCGATCTGGGAATTATAACACTTACTGAACTCGCTTCAATGGTCAGGAGCATACACGAGATAACAGATATACCAATAATTGTGGATGCAGATACGGGCTTCGGTGAAACACTGAGCGTATACCGGACTGTAAAGCTTCTGGAGGAAGCCGGTGCATCCGCAATACAGATCGAGGATCAGGTATCCCCGAAAAGATGCGGGCATTTAAACGGAAAGGAGGTAGTGCCGGCGGATAATATGGTTGAAAAGATCAGGGCAGCTGAAGCGGCAAGAAAAAACACCTTGATAATCGCGAGAACGGATGCCAGGGCAGTGAACGGCATGGATGATGCAATTTCAAGGGCCAGAACCTATATAAAAGAAGGTGCGGATATCGTATTTCCGGAGGCCTTGATGGATCGTGATGAATTCAAATATTTTGCGGACAATACCGATTTTCCGCTGCTTGCAAATATGACCGAATTCGGGAAAACACCCTTTATTAAAGCTGAAGAATTCAGGAAGATGGGGTATCGCATAGTCATATTCCCTGTAACACTGTTCAGAATCGCCGCAAAGGCCATGGATCAGGCACTCGATGTTCTCATGAAGGATGGGACCCAGGGCGGCATGATCGATAAGATCATGAGTAGGAAGGAACAATATGAAGTAATCAATTACGATTTCTACCAGAACTTCGATAAGATTATTTCAGAAAAGAAATAATTTCTGAAAGATAACTTTATTAATATATTATTCTTCTTTATTTTATGAAAATTTCTGATAATGTTGAAAGAATAGATGGCACCATGGCAAATTCATATTTCATGAATCTCAAAGGCGAAAAAATCATAATCGATGCGGGAACACCGGGATCTGGCAGGAAGATTGTTGCATATCTTGAATATAATAAAATGAAGCCTGATGCTGTACTCATAACACATTACCATCCGGATCATGTTGGAGGACTTCTATCACTTTATTCAAGGTACCATATGGATATATATGTTCCGGGGGATGAAGCCAGTATAATATCCGGAACGGAGAAAATACCGTCAAAGCCATTCATGCCGAAACTCGCATCAATGATAATGCATGCACAGCATGTAAAAGAGATAAAACCTGTTTCTGAGATGGCATTTAAAGGAATTGAATCACTGCATACTCCGGGGCATACAAGGGGTTCTACCTCATATATATTTGCCGGGGAAAGCATTATATTCTCTGGGGATGCAGCTGTTAACCTCAGGGGAAAACCGGGATATAACAGGGCCTTTTCTGCGGATGCCGGGATGGCTGAAAAATCCCTCGAACAGATTGAATCGCTGCATTGCCTCATTCTACCGGGCCATGGGAATATGATGGATTTCAGGAAGAGTGTCTAAGCTTTTATATATTTAACGCATTACATCATATGGAAGAAATAAGCCCCGGACTGGAAAACGTTTACATAAAATATACTGAATTAACCTATATAGATGGAAATAAAGGCATAATGCGCTACCGTGGATACGATATAAATGAACTTGCACAGAAATCATCCTTTGAAGCGGTATCTTATTTAATGTTGTTCGGCAAATTCCCGGATGCGGCGGAATTGAAGGAATTCAGGGATGTCATCAATAAAAATCTCCCGATGCCTGATTATCTGAAAACAATACTTAAAGCACTGCCGGAGGAATCAGATGCGCTTGGCATGTTGCAGACTTTGCTTTCCGCAAGGGCTTCTGAGGAATTGAATTACCAGTACAACCGTGCAAATG
>JAKAAK010000176.1 GCA_021797025.1 Thermoplasmata archaeon | reverse complement strand
TAGAATTTCCAGTAAATTATTCATCACTGGTGGTAGATGAAACCTTCATGGAATTCGTGGATAGCCTTGACAGGTACAAATACGATAATGGTTTTATAGTGAATACCTTTACAAAGGTTTTCGGTGGAGGAGATCTGAGACTGGGATATATTGTTGCCCCGGAAGAAGCAGATGCAGTGGCTCTTGAAGGATTCAAGGGATTGATCACGGAAGATGTTTCACCCCTGAATATTTCAGCAGGATACCGTGTCTTAAAGAATCATGACAGGTTTCTATCCGGTGTAAAGGAAATAATTGGGAAAAATCATAGCGTTCTCCTGAATAACAGGGGAAAACTGAAATTTTTCCAGGGGAAAATACCGCTTAAAATGCCCGTTTCCTTTGTTGATTATTCAGTATATACAGAAAAAGATTCAGATACGGTCAGTGCAAAACTTGCTGAGAAGGGTATAATAGCCCTGCCCGCCAGATATTTTGGAATATCAGGGACATTCCTCAGGGTATGTACTACCGGTACCGATTTTCCTGAGGCATACAGCCAGTTAATCGGTGCACTGGAAAACATGGAATAAATTTATTCCCTGCTGTAAATTGCATAAAATTCGGCTTCCGGAGTGAGTTTATCCAGAATTTTATATGCATTTTCGGCATCAATTTTTTTCCTGCTCACTGCCTCTTTCATCCTGTAAATTTTAATGAAATATCTGTGATCACCATCACCACGGGGAGGGCACGGCCCTCCGTATCCCAGCTTGCCAAAATCGTTTATGCCCTGATAATAATCATCATCTGTTATCTCTTTGTTTCCCATATTCTCTTCCAGTGTAACCATCCCGGCAGGTATATTATAAATGATCCAGTGGGTAAACAGACCTGAAGGCGCATCAGGGTCGTTCATTACTATAAAATAATATCCCTCTTCATTTCTATCAAATATCTCTATCTTCGGAGAATAATCTTTACCGCCACAGGTAAATTTATCAGGTATTCTGCGGCCTTCAGACATCCCTATAACCCTCATTTCCATATATATCAATCGAGAAAATACTTATAAATTTATCTAATTTTTATTCCCATTATAAATTCATATAATCGCCGGAGTTTTATAGAACCACCTGATCCATGTTTCTGGATAGCCTTGTGCGGAGCCTGAGAGAGTTCAGCACAACGGTAGTGGAGCTCAATCCCATTGCCAGCGCGGCGAATATTGGAAGCACATAATAAATTCCCAGGCCAAGCAGCGGTACAAGCACACCGGCTGCAACCGGTATAAGTGCTGAATTATATCCTATTGCCCATCCAACATTTTGCTTAATCTTTTTTATTGTGTATTTCCCTATATATATGCTCCTCAGAATGTTTTTTAGATCATTATTCAAAAGAATAATATCACCTGTTGCTCCTGCTATATCCGATCCAGAAGCCATAGCAACACCTACGTCAGCTGTTTTCATTGCAACCGTATCATTTATGCCATCCCCAACGAACATAACATACCTTCCATCTGCCTGCTCCTTTTTCACAATGTCGGCCTTTGAATCCGGTTTCATGGAGCAGTAATATTCCGTTATTCCCAGTTTACTGGCAATACCTGATGTGTTTTCTTCCGTATCACCGGTAACAATCATGACCTTAATATGATTCCTAATAAGATTTTTCACATCATCTTCTATTCCCTTTCTCATTGAATGCTCGATTTCCAGTGATGCCAGCTCCTTTCCATCAATAAATAATGATATGTGCCCCTCGAATCTCCTTGCTTCCACGCTTTTCCCATTAAATATCCCGCTTACACCTGTTCCGGGAATTTCCCTGAATTCCTTTATTTCAATTTTCTCTGGATTTCTATTCTGAAGATAGGAACTTATTGCTACAGCCACCGGATGGTTGGACAGCAATTCGATTGAATACAGCAATGAAACGGCAAGGCGTTCATCGCCATGTATATTGAACTGTGTAACCTTCGGCGTATTATCAGTGATTGTGCCTGTTTTATCAAATATTACTGTATCTATTTTTGAAAGCCTGTCCATGGAGCTGGAATTTTTGATCAGTATGCCATCCCTGGATGAGGCATTGGAAGAGATCAGAAGGGTGATGGGAGCCGCGAGCCCTATTGCGCATGGACAGGCTATTACAACCACCGATACAAAAACCAGCACCGAAATTATAAAATATAATGGATTTCCAAGTGATCTCAAATAAAAGTACCAGAAAATGGCCGATGATCCTGCAGCAACAAGCACTATCGGTACAAAGTAGGATGAGAATATATCCGATATTTTCTGGATTTTTGCCCGTCCCATTGCTGCCATCTGTATCATGGAATAAATTTTATTCACAGTTGAATTATTGCCTGTTTCTTTCACTGAAACTGTAATAAGCCCGTTCAGGTTGACCGTTCCTGATATTACTCCTGATCCACTGCTTTTGAGAACAGGGTCTCCCTCGCCTGTAACCATGGACTCGTCCACCTCGGAAGATCCATCGATTACGGTTCCATCTGCCGGAATATTCTCACCGGGCCTTACCTGTATTATATCACCTGGCACCATAGATTCTATGGGTAAATCCACAGCTGAGCCGTTCTTGAGTATGTGTACTTTATCAGGCAACAGTGATAAGAGCGTTGTTGCGGAAGAATTGGCTTTTTTCTTCGTAAGCGATTCAATATAGCTTCCCGTGAGAATAAGGGTTATTATGAAAACCGAGGCGTCATAATAGGTATAATTAACCGGAAATAGATGGGGATCAACCGTTACCGTCAGTGAAAAGAAAAATGCTGTAAGGGTTCCCAGGGAGATAAGAAGATCCATATTGCCCATTCTATCTTTTATAGCTTCATAAGCGCCACGATAAAAGCCAAATCCTACATAAAACTGAACGGGGAGCGCAAGTATGAGCAGGACAAAATTTTTGAATGGAAAAAATAAAAGATAATCAATAAACATTACTGCAAGAGAAAATGGCCATGCTATAATGAGTTTATTTTTCAAGGCACTGCTTTCCTTCTCTGGCTTGTCGAATTTATCTTTGCAACCCTGGGAACAGAAATAATATCTGACTCCATCTTTATCTGAATATATGGTAGAATCCTCGGATACATACATTCCGCAAACAGGGTCCACAGCCATTTATTCACCTGGTATATTTTACTGGATTTTTTTCAAATTCTTCCTTACATGCTTCCCTGCAGAAGTAATATGTTTTTCCACCATACTCACTTGATATCTCTTTCTTTCCTTTCATTCCACAAACTGGGTCTGTTGCCATATTTTATGATTGATACAGGCTATTTATATATTTACCGGGCAAAATGCCTATTTCTCCATGGATTTTATTGCACTGCCGCCGTTGATATAGTCGCTCTTACAGGTATTGCAGCAGAAATACAGCGGTCCATGGGCAGTTTCATAGATTTGGGGTTTTCCAGTTATGATGCCGTTGCAGTAATCACAGTAAAGATCTATTTGCCCGGGAGTCCTGTTGATAACGCGCCGGTATGCCATATTGATGTTTGTGTATCGAATACTACCTGTCAGGGCATCCCTGTTCATTATTGCAATATAATGGCCATTCGCCAGTTCGAAATATTCTATAACTTCGTTCTGATCTATAGTATCTATATTATCAGTTTCGATTATAATATAAAGACTGTTTTCAGGTTCTTTTGTTTCTACAGTATACCTGTCTATAATATTTGCGTTTAATTTTTTTATTATGCTAGATACCGTATTTCTATTCAGTGCAAGCTTTCTGGAGATATCAAGAACTGAGGTTCTGGAATCCTCCATCAGGAGTCGTAGAACTTTAGATTCATTATAACTTATTTTATTATGCATATTCCTACAATAATAAAGCATATAAAATCATATTGCTACATTTTATTGAAAGTAAGTTATCATAATGCATATAATAACACTTTAATAATATATACAGATAATGCATTATGGAGATTCAGATAGGCAACGGTTCAATTGAAATTGGAGATAAAGAAGTTAAACTCATAGGAAACAGGGTTCTGTCCATATCGGTCACCACTGTACAGGGGCCCTGTACGGATGAAATGTGCCCGCTTATTAAAAAGTCGGCATGCGCAATCATTGAAAGTTTTTCGTCTAATAATAATTATAGAATTGAAAATCCACTAAAAATTGAGATGCCGGAAGAAGTTTATAATTCAATCAACAGGGAAAGACAGAAAATAAAAATAAAATCTAAAATCGGAGGAAAATTTGAAATTAAAGGGCTTTCACTGGTCAGCACTGTTTGAATATGTGTTTTCTGATTCGAATTTTTTCTCCGCCTTTATGGCAAAATGAATGCCTGCAAAGTACAGTGCGATCATGGGTATTGCTATTACAACCATTGTAAAGCCAGTAACTCCCGGTGAGAATATCATGCCATAGATAAGTGAACCTATAACAGCATATCTCCAGTTCTTCTTCCATGTATCCGCCGTAACTATTCCGAACCTGCTCAGGCCGACCATGAATACCGGAATTTCAAATGAAAGCCCAAAAGCTATGGTATACATAAAAATAAAGGAAACAAAGCTGGATATTCCCATGGTTACATCCGCTCCGACACCTAAATCGAAATCCGCAAAAATTCTGAATAGAATAGGTGCTATGAAATAAATTCCCACGAATGCTCCTGCAAAGAAGAGTAGGGACGCGGGTATAATTATTGACCTTAATAATTCCTTTTCACTGTTTTTAAGGGCAGGATCAATGAACTTAGACACTTCATAAATGATAACGGGCATGGAAATTATCAGTGAAATGGCCATACATGTGTAGAAATCTGCCATTACTCCATCAACGGGTTTTAGAACAAGGAGGGTTGTATTTGAGGTGAGATCGTGCACTTTTAAAAGGTAAAGTACCTGTGCACCGACATTATCCAGTGGATCCGGATATAAGAAAAGAAATCTCTGACCGAATAGGGAAATGTACTGAATCCTGAAAATGACAAAGATACCGAAGAAGAGTAAAAATACACCCAATATTCTGATTGCCCTGTATCTTATCTCGTCCGAATATTTAACCAGATAGTTCAGTAATTCGTTTTCCATATTAGTTTTGCTTGCTTTCTACTGCCCCTTCTACGGGTTTTGTTGAAGTGCCAAGTTTTTGATTGATTTCGCCGATTATCTGATCTATTGTCTTGTCTTTTACATCAATATTAAGATCTTCGGCAATCTTCATGTAATTAACCTGGCCTTTATTTACCGGTGCAGTGCTGGTTCCGTTCTTCAACTCATTTTCGATTTCCATCTGGCCCCTCTTGAATTCTCCGGTAGCCTTTCCCAGATTTCTCGCCATTTCAGGTATCTTCTTTGTTCCTCCGAAGATAATCAGAGCAACAACCGCAATTATCAATATATCCATATACGAATCAAACATCAACTATCACTGATTCATAATCAACTCTGAATTAAATATATATTTTGTTTTTATTGAATATATTCATGAAATTAAGTAAACATTTAGATATCTTTTAAATGAACATTCATGGCCAATGATAAGAACTATATTCCTGAGCCCGAGAAAAGGGCTTTTCTAAAGGGAGCAGGTCTTTCCATAGCAGCTTTGATGGTGGGAGGACTGTCCATGGAACGTTACGTGGTACCTAGCGATCGTAGCGTACCTGTAATGGATAATTTCCCCCTGGCTGTTCTGGAGGACCCCAGTGGAAGCAGGATTACAATAACTGATGTCATAGAGTATGCAGCTGCGAGTCCAAATTCAACGAGTACCCCGATACTAGTTTTCAATTATCCCTTGCAGGATGAACCTAACTTTTTGCTTGTACTGAAAGGTGTAAAGGTTACAACACCTAAAACAGCCCCTTCAAGTGGATTTACCCAGGTATCTCCATCTTCCACGGCACCCATGGATGGAATAATTTATACAAGTTACAATGGAAATAATTATTCAATACTTGCACTGAGTGGGATATGCCAACACCTTGGATGTGTACCACCATTTCTGGATTACCATCCGGGCCAGAGCATACCATTTGAGTCCAAACTAATAGGATACAAAGCGGATGCACCTGGAACACCTGCCCAGTGGCCAGATTACGGTTTAATTTACTGCAAATGCCATGGGAGCCAGTACAATCCGGTATGGGGAGGTAGAAACCTTTACAATAATGGTCCGGCATCTAGTCCTGCAAATCACTCATTGCCGCAGATCATGCTGGCGACTGACGGTAACGATCATATCTTTGCCTATGGAATAAATTCAAGCAATGCCGTTATAAGAACACATCTGAACTTCCCTGGAGGTGAAACCTATGGTTCACAGGTTAAAACCGAGGATTTAACCGGTGGCACTGCAATAAGGACGTCCAGAACTCATACCGTACCACCCACAATGTCTACAGGAGATTTGTCCAGTCCTATATCGCTGACGACGTCTCCATCACTATATCAGGGATTAAACAGCAACAGTTCAGGTGTAATATTATATAAAACCACAGTGGTAAGCAACGAAGGCGCGTGGGAAGGGAGCTTTTCCGGAAATAGCTCCAGCGGGAGCTCGTAGGTGAATTAAATGGAAAAGGCAGAAACTAACAATTATAATATAACTGATTTAATGAAGGAGGAAAAAGACTTACCTGATGGATCTTATACATTGGGATTTAAATCGGTTACAAGCAGGGGATATAAAATAGACGAGTGGACAGGTGCATGGGTTGCCACAGCACTTATTTACCAGATAGTTTCAGGAATAGTACTATTCTTTTACTACAGCCAGGTTGACCCTTATCAGTCCACACAGTATATTA
>JAKAAK010000175.1 GCA_021797025.1 Thermoplasmata archaeon | reverse complement strand
TTGTATGATTATTTATATTCCCTTCATTACTTATAGTTGCATTGGTAATGACGTTTTGACCAACATATCCGATTGCGCTTGGATCTATAAGCACGTATTTGTACAGGGGGACTTTCGTAAGGGTCAAGTTCTCTGTAATTGATCTATTAAGGAATAATGATGAAGATGATGAATAATCAACCGGTTTACCATTCTGACTTGCCGAATTTGACAGTGTAAACTCATAAGTCTCGTTGGCAGGAAGATATATACTGTGAGTTAGTTTTAATGTGGTTACAAACATTGAAGAACCAGTGACAGTGAGATTTGTTGAAACATCTTTGCCATTATTTTCCCCTGTGAGAGTAACTTCGTATGCAGGCATCATAAAAATATTAAAGGTCTTATTGCTGAATGGATTCAATGTCACATTTTCGAAATATGCATAATTTTTGCCAGCATCTGTATAATTCGCATATATGCCATATATTCCGGGATTAAGACCATTTACAGAGTAATTCCCAGAATACGAAGTTGTGCTCTTGATTGTTTTTCCTTCTCTGGTTATATCAATATGTACACCTGACACGGCTGTACTATTTGAATAATAAATAACATTGCCGCTCAACATGTCTGCAACTTCCATTGGTATAAGGCTGATATTGAATGATGTATTATTTGAGATTGGTTTTATAGACTGATTTTTAGCATTCACAAAGTAATATGCACCTGTTGAATTTGTAAAGTTTCCACTAGATGTTACAGTATATTTTAATGATGGGAGCACCAGAGTAGTGTTACTGCTCTGCGATGTCTCTAGTTCTTTAGTTCCGTTCATAATGCGGTATGAAGCCGGTATATCCAGGTTATTTGTGATATCTACCTTATAACCTTTAACATAAACGATATCTACTGTTGTATTTTTAGTTATTGTAATTCTGCTGAGATTAACAATAGTTCCATTGACTGTCTTACTTTCATTATACGAATAAAGTGTATATGTTCCAGCAGGTATGTGTGACAACCTAACAGGAATCCCAGTTGAATTAAGCAGATATGTTACAGGATATTCTATTGTTTTATTTGAATTTGTTAGGCTGAAATATAGATTTGTATTCTTCACAAATACCTGGGATCCAGAGCTATTGACTACAGTACCGGTCATTACTGGAACTATATAAG
Organism: Thermoplasmata archaeon; assembly: GCA_021797025.1. Next base: position 5,709 of record JAKAAK010000175.1, on the reverse strand, counting down.
CACTGCTGTTTGAAACCTCAGTATAATAAACCCCTTCAGCAACCTCTTTGGTGGCTGTGCCATTTATCATCGTTATTGTATAATTGTTATATGAGCCAATTAAAGATAAGTTTCCATTGTAATCGGTTAGTTTTGAATCGTTGTAGATGGATATATTTACGTTAACCAGTTTTTGGGATACAGTATAAATAGCGTTAGTTATATTATTTATATTACTATAGTAATATGGGGATTCAATTCTTACAGTGCTCGTGTTATAACCATAAAGAGTGGCTCTTCCAGCATTAAGTTCTGCATAGTAATATGGAACAGTTCCATTATATACTATTAATACACCCTCTGTAGCATAGAGAAGAGAGTTGTTGGTTGATGTTGCTATACTGTAAGAAGCATTAGAATCAAGATTCAGTGTTATATTGTATGATGTTGCAAGATTTGATACGTTGAACCCAGCTAATGTAGTGCTGTTAAACGTTCCAACTCCAGATATTGAATAATTTCCAATGGGCAGATAAATACGGTAAACATTACTGGAATTGGAATAAATAGAATACAGGAATGCGCTGGAATTGGTAGCCAGTATTTCATAATAACCTCTATAATTCTTAGCCCCGCTCATGGTAGATTTAATATTGTAATAATGTGCATGATTATATATGATATTTACAACTGTATTTCCTGTGATATTTAATGTCTTTACAAATGCACCTGCTGAATCGTTGGAATAAATAGTGTATACGCCATATGGCATATTCATATGATAATATCCTGTAGAATTAGCGGTAACGTTCAGTGCATCTGATGTTATTCCATTGAAATAAACCCAAACTTTAGCACCAGAGGGGGCGCTTCCTGATACATTGGCTGTCAATTCTGGTGTAAGTGTGAGCGATTTTGTATTACCCCATCCAGATAGTGTAGCAGATGATATGTCCTCGCTCCCATTAGATTTTATTGTAACTTTATAATTTCCGGGGAATACAGACATATCTACCGTTCCATTACTTGGAGTTACCGCTTTTAATCTATAACTTCCTTCTGTTTGATTGACATAAACTGTATATCCAGATAGATCAAGATTATCCACAGAGACTGTTATCCTAATCTGATCCATTTTTATGGTTAAATTGTAAGACTGCTGCACTTTATCGCTGACATCTATAGCTGTGAAATTTTTATATACATTACCATCTGTTTTTACAGTAACATTATAGTTGTACGGGACCACGTTGCTCACTGAGTACCTGCCATTTGTTATGGTCACATTCCTTGTTATTCCATATGTAGAATTGGTAAGTGTAATTGTGCCACTATTCACGCTATGGGAAGATGTTATATTATCAAGTGCAACATGACCATATACTGTATTTCTATGAAGGGTTGCATACTCTGTAATGTTATAGTTCCCTATTCTATCTCCCTGATCAGTAGATACGTATACCGGTCTTGAACTTATAATATTTGTACCCTCCATTGTATATGAATTTACACTTCCTGTGGAGTAAGTAATTGTATCATTTCCGGGTAATCCCGTGATAGTATAATACCCGCCACTATTGGTTGTCACAACCTCATGAGGTATCCCGTACTGATCATCTATTGTCACGTGGACACCGGCAATTCCTGCACCTAAAGGCGTAGTTACTCTTCCACTTATTACCGCACCCGGATAGTATTCTATGATAGGATCTTCCTGACCAATTAGATCAGGTAGCAGCACCTCAGTGCCTTTTTTCTCCTGGTGATATGCATATGCTGTCTGTAGAGGGATCAATGTCCATCCTGGTGTACTAGATGTTGCGTTTTTTGACGGGTTATATTCGGATGCATAATAAACTAGCTCAAAATTGCTCATATTAAATGCCGGAGATATAGTTATTTCACCTTGCTCGAATGCACTTAGATACTGTTGCGGCACACCGATAACCGTCCTGTATATAGTTGTGTTGTAAAATCTCGGCGTATAGGTAAGGCTATAACCGGTTACTGTAGAGCCAGCAGGTAGTTTATTAAGTGGATATGTGGCACCAGTGCTAGTTGTGGCGATAACATTATAATAGTTTATGGGAACAACCTCTCCATCGGCTGTATATGATGCTGTGTCTGTAAGGTATGCCGGGGCATAGAAAATTCCTGGATCGTTCCCTGAGAACGGAAATAGCCCATGATCCACCTGGATATACGATATGGATGACCCTGTAGCTTTTTCTAGTCCACTGTATGCAGATATAAGAGTGCTAAGGTTGTATTTTGTGGACAGCTGACCCATTATAAGTGCGTGCCTTGCATTGTAGGATGTGGTCACATTTATCTGGTGGCTGCCGTAGGCAGTTTCATTCAAGAAATGAATATACTGTAAAGCCAGCGGGTTACCATACATGCTTGCTATTGTTTTTGTTTCATTAACACCGAAGTATTTGTCCATTACGGAAGTTATAGTAGCGTTGAAATGCCCATTGGAATAACCGCCTGGGGTCTGAAGGACTCTTGATATGAATAGCGAAATCTCCTGCGTTTGATTCTGTGCTAATAGTATCTGACCTGCACTTGCTATTCCCTGCTGGAAATCATCAGCCACCGTTGGATGCTGCCCCTCCTCCAGTTCCTGGAAACCATAATCCCACCATGAAACATAAGCAGGACGATTCTGTATTGATACGTTGGCATTCTGAGTTGCAAGCCATTCAAAAGATGCTGCAAGTGGCTGTGTTTTGTTATCTATGGCCAAGCCATAATTACCGAATGGGTTGTTTGGTCTAAAACCTTTAGGCAGTGTTGAGTTTAATATATGATCGTATGATAAGGCATTATTTTCTGGCACAGCTGCCGAAATTGCACTCATTCCTGATGGTACTATAAGAATCAATACCACAATTACTGCAAAACCAACTGTTACACCACTGATATTTTTACGCAACGATTTCCTACCACTTACATGTTTTGATTTTTTTGTGGATTCATTATGCCTTATTATATCAACAAAATACATTATTAGGCCGCCGCCCAGTATTGCATATACCGGTGCTGCTGTGATATTGAATCTTGCCGCTTCGAAACTCATGAATATGGAAAATATAGCAAATATGATTACCAGCAAAATTGCTTCCTTTTTCTCCTTGAGGAATTTATATATTATAAAGGGTACACCGGCAATTCCAAGCAGGAACAAACCAGGTCCAAAATCTGAAATATACTGACCCAGAGGAGGCGCTGCAGCCTCTGCAATAGTAGAATATACCCTAGATTTCACGAAATAACCATCACCAGTTATAAGTTCTTTGAGTATTGCAGGATTGGTCTTGCTTAGGATAAATAATGCTGCAACGACAACTATTACCATTGATGGAATTGTTATTATCCATGGCTTTCTTGCCACTATATTCACGAGAATCCCGAACCCAACAATCATAAGACCCATGGCAAGTGGCGGAAGGAACCATGCATGTAACATTGATGTAATATCATAGTAGTAGAATCCAATAGGAAAGGATGCTGCCACATAAATTGCTGTGAGGTAAGTTAAATACCCTGTGGGTTTTTTTACAATTAAATTGTAAATCAGTTGAACTGCAACATAGATAAGCAGTATGACCTCTATGTAAGGAAATCCCTGCCAGAATACTATCAAGCCGCCAAGAGAAACGGCAGACATGAGAATGTAAATTGTAGCTATTTTATTTTCTTGGTAATATTTCTTTATGGAACTGAAATATGATCTTGTATCTGTCAGTTTACTTATTATAACTCCTTTTTTGGCGGATATTACAGCCATTTCAAAGAAGTATATTGAAAGGAAAGCAAATATAAGCTCCGGCGTATGGGCTCTACCATCAGTGAGTATCCCTGATGTTAAGTTTCCAGGCATAATTGTAAAAAGTACTGCCGCAAACAGCCCTGCGTTCTTTCCAAATATCTGTTTCGTTATGAGGTAAACAGGTATGATCAAAAGCGCGCCGTAGAATGCATCTGATTCCTGGAACGCATAATAAGCTCCCATCTTGAGGCCCATAAATGGAGAAAGAATATACCCCACGAATACTATACTCCACTGGTAGAAAGGTGGCCTTGCATTGACCGTACCTACTGGGTAATTAAGAAGTATTGTATGGGTTAGCTGTGTATGGGTGTTCAGGATGTACTGAACAATATAATAATTAAAATAGGGATCACTACCTCCTGACACGTTGAGGTATGACTCCTGAAATGCCAGAGACCAGACAAAAAAGTTTGACAGGAACATGTAAAGGGCAAGCAGTCCTATCAAAACTGGGATCTCTGGATGCCGGTTTAAGTTTTGCTTAATTCTATCTGTAATTTCCATAGTTTAATTTCGATAATGAAATTAAGATATAAAAATTTACCTTATTTTAAATCATTATTGTTCTCTGATGGGTTGTTTACTATGGTTATATACTCAAATTTGATTTTTTTATAAAATTCATGCCTTACTTTTTTAATATAGATTATTAGCACAATTGAAACAGTTATATAGCCCAAGAGCAGATAATTAATTATTGCAAAATATCCGGTATTACCATAAAATGAAAAAATAAAGGCAGTAGAAAGTATAAGTGATGACAGAAATGGAAAGAAGAATTTTTGTTTTCTGAATATTCGAATCAGGGATATATTGGATATTATATGTATTACAATATACATAAAGCTGATTAAGCCGGCAATTATTACGAAAGAATCAAAGAAACCCACATAATGGATGAAAATCAATGATATTAGTAATGAAAATGCAAAAAGTCCAATCATGAATTTATTTTTGTTGAAATTTTTCTTTAGATTAAAATCCATATAGAACTTGGGCATCATGTGTACAAGGGCATTCAGATACGATACACTAAGGTTAAAGGCGCTCATCAACCCGAATATAGAAAATACTAGAAGAAAGGGCACACCGAGCCTTGTTTTTACCAGTTCTGTTATATAAAATGAATTAGATTCATAGAGGGATAGACCGTGGTATCCTGCAAACATCAGTAAGGCAAATGCAGAAAATATCATAATAAGTCCGGATATTGTAAAAGATATGAGAAGGGATTTTGGTGTGTTCATATGCGCCTTCGACGTTTCCTCAGATAAAAATATACTTGAACCACCTCCGGAAAATGCTAATATCCCGAAAATAACACCAAAGAAAAATGGATTAAATGAAAATTTTATTCCTGAAAATAAAAAATCAGGAGACCTAAATATTATAAAAATTATACTCATGGATATTACGAATGCTATTTCAAGGAATCCAGCAATAAGTGTATATCTTATCGATGTCCTGAAACTCCTTGATACAACGAAATAAACAGTTGCCGTAAATCCAAGTAAAAATATATATTCAATGTATAAGCCCTGAAATCCGAAAAGCTGTAGTATGGAATAAAGAAAACCGGATATGAATATAGAAATATTGGGAACAGTCAGCGCTGAATAACCTATATAAAGTATGAGTACAAGAAATCCTGCACCCTTGCCGAGGCCATTTCCAGCGTATGAATAATATCCACCATTCGTTACATATACCCTGGAAAATGAGTATATGGTGTAAAGGGTGAAATATGAAAGTAGAAATGAGAATATTACAACAAACGGGAGCATCGATCCTGAATAAAGGGCTATGATAGAAAACAGTGCGATAAAGTCCAGCATAGGACCAATGGAGGTGAATGATTGCATAACAGCCTCTCTGAGGTTTACAGTTTCCAT
>JAKAAK010000174.1 GCA_021797025.1 Thermoplasmata archaeon | reverse complement strand
TTCATGCAGGCACCTCTCTTTTCACATCGAATTTAAGGAAATCCTCGTGGCATTTATCAGAACAAAAATGAAAATTAAGCATGTCATGGGTTATATGTATTATTTGTTCATCGTTTGCGAACTCCCTGCCGCATGAATCACAGGATTTTATCCTTGATTCACAGAGGCTGCACTCCATGACACTTTCAGCCTTTGCAGGCACTCTTGACATTTCTATCATGCGTGCACCTCATGTTGATAATCAGTTTCTAATAACACACAAAGTTGCTCACCGTCTTGAACCAATACAATTCTTTCATGGTGTTTCCATGAAAGCTTATCCATTATTTCTTGAGGAATGTAAAGGCGACCTCCACCTTTTGCATCCAGATAGATTTTTTGTACAGATATCATACTTACCACTTACAATATTGTAATGTAAAACTATATATAAACATTACTATTTACAATGTTGTAAATAGAATTAATCAATTAACTATTATATAACATTAAATTACAATATTGATTATGGAAGATGATAAAATTTCAATATTGGCGAAAAAACATGTATCTAGTATCCTAATATTCTTGTTAGAACATGATACGGTTAATAAAACCGATCTTGTTACAGTTGTTCATTCTAATACTTCTGTTGATAAATTAGTAAATGAACTGGATAAGGAAGGGCTAATATCGGTAAAAAAAGAATTTGCTGGAAGAAATACTTATTATATTTCACTTACAAAAAAGGGTCGTTCTGTGGCTCTTCGCCTCAAAGAAGCCGAGGAGGTAGCAGAATCCCAGGGAGATCAGGAAGCCGAGGGCGTTATCCACATCGATGGGGAAGAAATCAATGTAGCGCTAACCCCCGAGGAGCGGAAGAATTCAAAGTATCTTAAATTTTTATTTCATTTCAATGTGCTCGACAACCACATAACAGTTGAGGAGGCAGTACCTGGAAAGGCAACCCGGATATTCAACATCTATGTAAAGCAAAATGGACATGGGATTTTCCGGCTCTGGTGCGAACAGGACGATTCATACGAGTGCTGGCATGTCAAGGAAGCCTGGGGCTATCCTCAGGTCCAGAAGATGATGACCCAGTATAAGGGAAGAGTAAAAATATGTCCTGTCTGCGGCTATGAAAATCCCGAAAATGCTAAGTATTGCATGGAATGCGGGGCGAAGCTGGAATGATTAGACCAGACGAAATAAATATAAAAGTAGTGTGAAGTAGATGAAAGAAAATAAAGCAATAAAAATATCAAATCAAGAAATAGAAGAAATTTTAGGAATTAATAAAAATGAATTTCCTAAATATGCAACTCAAATAATTAATCTGATTAATCAGAATGCGCAGGGTACAAGACCAAAAATTGTTGGGCAATTATCAGAACTAATTCAGGAATTTAGGGGGCAAAATGTGTCTGAATGGAGAGAATGGTACACTCAGCGATACCCTGATGCAATTGATAATGCTACTGAGAAGATCTACAGTAAATTTTTAGAAATGAAGGAAAGTATGAATAGAATAGATAAAGAAATGATAAGGCAATGGGTTGAAGACTTGGTAATAAGTAAGACATTTACAGGCTTAAAATTTCAGGAAGCAATTATTAGCAAAATAGCAGAAATTAAACACGAAAAGTATAGGTTAGCAAATAAAGAAGAGGAATCTAAAGGTATAGATGGATATGTTGGAGAAGAAGCAGTTTCCATAAAACCAGATACCTATAAAATCGAAAGAAGATTATCAGAAAATATCCCTGTAAAAATAATATATTATAGTAAAGAAAAAGATGGAATTAAAATTCAATACTGAAATTAAGCATTTAACATTTTTTCTTAATTAATTTTTTTTATCTGTATTATAATCAAAAATTATCTGTTGATTATACCCTATCTTTTCTTTTATGATAGGAATAAAGGTATTATCTATTTCATATCCAATCGAGTTTCTATTCAATCTTTTAGCCACGGATAAAGTAGTGCCTGTTCCCGCAAAAGGATCTAAAATTATATCTCCAATTACCGAAAACATCCTAACCAGTCTTTCTACTACTTCTTCAGGATATTCGGCAGTTCTTCTCTCAAGTTTTTTATTGGATTGCCTAACACCATTTATTTCCCATATTTGAGAGAACCAGATATCACGTTCTTCCTTTGTAAATTTACTCATATATCTTTTTTCATCGTGTGGTTCAAATTTCCTTAAACTTCCTTTTCTAAATATTAAGATAAATTCGCAATCAAGCGTTACATACCCATTTGGAGGTAAAAAACCGGAACCTAAAAAGGCGTTTGGTTTGTTTGAGGGTTTTTTCCAAATAATATAAGGTAATGTTTCAAACCCTATTTTTTCGCAATTATCTATTACTTTAGAATGATTTGGATATAACTTAAATTTATGATCTATTGTCCTCGTGGCATCCCCAATATTTATACACATAAGGCCGCCTGATTTTAAAACCCTAAAACTTTCTTTCCAAACATTGGATAAATAATCATGCATTTCTTCATAAGTATTTGCACCGGCCCGTTTGAACTGGTCGTCCCACATTTTTATCATTGGATAGGGTGGGGACGTTACGATTAAATCGACAGAACAATCTTTAATTTGTTCCATATTTCTGCTATCCCCAAATATAATCTTGTGCGCTGTTTTTTTGTACTCATAATTCATCGATTCTTCCATTTTCTCACTTCTTATATTAACTCTATTTTTTTAATATGTTTTGTAATTATTCTAATAAATAATATAATATATATTATTAAGTAGCTTATAAAATTAATTGTATAACGAAATTATGATCATATGCACTTTTAAATACTTCCATGAGTTAACTTTAATATGGTGGATATAGAAAATTCAGAAGCGCCCGAAAATGGAAATAGTAATTGGAATAAAATAAATCTTAATACAATGGAAATTAAGTTGGATAATGAAAATCCAAGATTGAAACTAAATGCAGATGCCACCCAAGAAGATATAAGGCAAGCGTTGTTTGATGAAGAAGAGATAATAGATCTTATAGATTCTATTACAGAGAACGGTGGCCTTTTTCCAGGAGAAAATATAATAGTTTTAAAAGCCGATGAGAATTATAGGGTTTTAGAAGGAAATAGGCGGGTATGCTCTCTTCAATGCATGATAAATCCAGAACTCACACCTCAAAAGTATAGAGAAACTGTTAAAAATTTGATAACAGATTTTAATATAGAAAATCTTAAAACTATAGAAGCAGAGGTAGCCCCTAGCTGGGAAGCTGCTCAGAAAATTATTACATCACGGCATACTAAATATCAAATTAGGAGATGGTCATATATTTCCAAGTGGAGAAGGGATTATATAGAATTTTTGAAAACCAAAAGTGCAAAAAAGGTAAGTGATATATTCAGTGAAGACCCTAATCAAGTTATTAAAAATTTAAATGAATATGCCTTTATAAGATACATTTTAGATATGCCAACATGGAATAATGATGAAATAAAGAAACTATCAAGTAATGACCTTAAAGGTTCACTTTTGGAGAGGGAAATGTCTCCAGATATACAAAAGATTTTAGGTATAACTATAGATACCATAAATTATGACTTACATACAAGCATGGAAAAGGAGAAATTTAATTATGTATTGGCCAAAATTACACGTTCTCTCTTTCTTGGAGGACAGCCGAATATATCTACACGTACTAATAAAGATGATGTGAAAGCATATGTTAATAACTGGATTAAGGAATATGATGATAGTCATGTTAATACAAGCAAAGAGAAAGTTCAGCCTGAAACTATTAAACAAGAGGGAACTACTGATACACTAAAAAAAGAACAACATGGTGATGAACCACCAACGACAAGTCTTAAAGGGAAAATACCTGGAGCACATTCAAAATACTTCAGAAATTTAAAAGTTGATAAAGGTTTAAATGATGAAAATTTGGAGAATGTCGCATATGAGATTTCCAAAATACCGGTAGAGAAGTTTCCTTTAGCCACTTTATTACTTACAAGAACATTAATAGAAAAATCATTAATTTATAGGATGAAGGAAAAGAAGGAATTATGGGCGGATTTTATGCAAGTAATGTCTAACTGCGAGAATAAAGATGGAAAAATTATCGATCGTTCAACAATGTATACATTAGATGATATCATCAACTATTGCATAAATAATGTTAGCCAACTTTTTACTGATAAAAAAGATGTGATTCTGACTAAAAAGGCTCTAATAAACATACAGGATAAAAATGGAATACGCCCATATTTAAATGATATGGTTCACGAATCCTTTAAAACTCCTTCAGCAGAACATGTGCAACTGATAGCAGATCAAATTAAAATATTGATACAGAAAATCTTGCTTAAGGAAGAGTAAAGGCCATATACTTTAATGTGATGTATTAATATGAATCCATCAGTAACCCCATTAAGATATCCCGGTGGCAAGGCCACATTGATTAACTATGTAGAAAAATTCTTAACTTCAAACAATATTGCAGTTGATTATATCTCGGAACCATATGCAGGCACAGCCTCAATATCCATAGGCCTACTAAGAGATAATATAGTTTCACATGCATATATCAATGATGCTGATCAGATGGTTTATGCCTTCTGGAAAACTATTATGAATAATAATCAAGAGCTTATTGAAATGGTTAACTCTGTTGAAGTAAATCTGGATACCTGGTTGCATTATAAAAAATATCTAATAGATAACCCATTGAGTAAATATAACCATAAGGATCTAGCCATGGCATTCTTATTTTTGAACAGAACATCATTTTCTGGTATTATCAAAGCGGGGCCACTGGGTGGAAAAGAGCAGAATTCAAAATATGGTATAAGTTGCAGATTCAATAAGAAAAGGATAACTGATAAAATTCACTTTTTAACCCAATTCTATGATAAAATCAGTGTTTATAATCAGGATGGAATTAAGTTTATGGAAAATATAATTAAGGAATATTCAGATGCATTTATCTATGTAGACCCGCCATATTATAAGGTGGGAAGACTATTGTACAACGTTTATTTTACCCAGGAACAACATGAGGAACTAGCTAATTATCTTAAATCCATAGAAGAGCAACCCTGGTTACTTAGTTACAACAATGAGGAATTTATATTGAATCTTTATGGTGAGAAAAATAATCAGGAAATATATTTAGATTATCATTCTGGCCATTACCGTACTAAAATAAAGGAATATGTATTCTCTAACAGAGTTACTCCAGCATATGAAATAAATGAAGATAATAAAAATAAGTATATTATAAAAAGTTAGATTATCAGAGATTGATGATAATATAAATTAACATATTTTATTCAATAGTTTTAATATACTTCCTATATATTTTATATTATGCCAGATGAAGATGATTGGGTAGTTACATATGGTACAACACTCGATGTAGATTTACATGACTATCCCTATGTATGTGATATCCTTGAGGATAAGCTATTAGAGAAAATTAAAAAATGCTATCCGGATGCAGAATATTTAGATGATAAAAGAGATGGAGAAATCTTATCTGTTAGATATGGGCTTCTATCTAAACCAGTTCCTCCAAATAATGTAAATATAAAATATGATAAAGATAATTATAACTTTGAAAGATTAGAATTAGAACCCATGCAAGTTATATATCCTGATTACTTACATGAGTTATTTAATCAATATCTAGACATATTAAATGATAATTTAATTCCATTTGAGGATTTAAGTATTGACCTTTTAATTCAAGCATTAGAATCTTATAGCCATAATATTTATGATGGTACAGTAATACTATGTCGCTCTATTATTGATAGCTCATTATATCTAGCAATTGTATGGAGAAGAAATACTAACGAAAAAAGCAAGCAACAATTTTATCTTGCCGAGCCTATAGAATTTATAGGTAAAAAAAATGTTAATTGGGATACTATAAAAGTGATTGCTAAAAATATATTGTATAAGGATGAAATAAATAAAAGAGGTGAAGTAGGTAAACTAGAAGATATTAATAAAAATGTTAGAGACCTTGGAAACTTTGCTGCACACATTGGCGAACGGCAAATAAAAGAGTATTATAAACGGCATGGAGCAAATAAAGACAAGATAAAAAATATAGTAGATAAAACATTCAACGGCCAAAAACTTACTAAAGCAGAAAATATTAAAGGTTATAAGTTGAGAACATCGATAAACGAGGCAGAATCAGCTCTTAAAGAAACAGTTACTTTTTTAATAGACCTGGTAAATAAGTATTCATCACTTTATCCATAAATTTTTAAAAATTTGGCTTTAATTGTAATAGAACAACTCCACCCTTTTACTTTTCTTATTATTTCTTCCATTAATCCCAAAATTAGTAAAATCTTTCCTGAGCTGTGGTTCTCCGAACAAATCTAAAACAAACGTATCCTCATTGATATTCAGTAGATATTTGCCTTTTATCTTACCAAGACTATTTTTGATATCAACGTAATCCTCATCCTTCAAATTATCATCATATAAATCTGTAATATTATGATACGGCGGATCCAGATAAAAGAATGAATTTTCTGAATCGTATCTTTTTATTATTTCACGGAAATCAAGTTTTTCTATTGTCCAGTATTTTATATCATTGTATGATTTATTTATGGCCTTATTGATATTTACCAACGTAATGCTTTTATTTCTCTTAGTGGAATAGGAATAAGATCTGCCCTGTCCATTAAAGGATGTTATATTCATATAAAGAAATCTAAAGGCATTGTCTAAATTGTCGTGGCTTTTCTCCCTGTATCGTTCAAATAACTCCCTGGAATTTAATATGTAATCCATCTTCTTTAAAACTAATTCCTTATTCTCTTTTAGTTCGGTAAAGAAGTTCACCAGATTGTTGTTTATATCATTGTATACCTTGATTTTAGCATCTAAATTCATTAATACTTTTCCGGAACCACCGAATACATCTATAACAGTTGTTTTACCTGACTTATTGAAGATTTCCTTAATATCTTCAAGCATGTAGAATTTTCCTCCTGGATATC
>JAKAAK010000173.1 GCA_021797025.1 Thermoplasmata archaeon | reverse complement strand
TGGTGCCCAGGAGAGATACATCAGATTCAGACGCCTCCCAGCGTGGAGTTTCACAGTTATTGCAGGAAGTAGGAGGTCTAAATTCCCAGAAAAATAAAAATGTTTTTATTATCGCTGCCACAAATAACCCATGGAAGATAGATGAAGCCATTATGAGACCCGGTAGATTTGATGTTAAAATATATGTTCCATTGCCGGATTATGAGGCAAGAAAAAAAATACTCGAGCTCAATCTCATGAAAGTTAAGGCTGTAAAAAACATTGATTATGATGTACTGGCAAAGAAAACCGAACATTATTCAGGTGCCGATATCGAATTTATTTGCAGAAAAACCCGCGAAAATAGTTTTATGGAGGCTGTAAAAATGGGTAAAAAAGTCTATATAGAAACAAATGACGTTCTCAATGTGATTTCTGGCATAAAACCATCTGTTGATGATGCATTAATAAAAAAATACGACGACTATCTGAAAACTATCAAATGATTAGAAACATGGGATTCTTATATAGCAAAATTTAATAAGTATTTAATATTACATATTATTATGGTTGGTTTTAAAATTCGAAAAAATTTCGAAGAAAGGGCTCTGGAAGGTCAATCAAAAATTAGAACGCAGATAGGGGCAATCAACAGAGGTATACGTGATTATCAGAGAATCAGAGATGCCTATTATCAGGATGCTCTAACAGCCAGTCAACAGGGAAATACCCAGAAGGTTCAGCTATTTGCAAATAATGTGGCCCAGATTGATACAGCTATAGCCGGTCTTGAGGACATGAAACTTCTACTGGACAATGTATCTCTAACATTAAAATATATGACAACATCACACACTATAAATTCTGCAATAGGTGACAGTGCAGATATACTGAGATTGAGCCAGGTTTCTGAAAAGGAGATAGCTCAATTCACTCAGGACCTAGAAAAATCCATGACATTAAGCGAGCAGGCATCTGATATACTGATGAATCAGATAGAATCAATATCATCAACAGTAGCCTCAAGCTCACAGGTAAAAACCCCGAAGGCTCAGGATATTGTAAATTCTATGACTGAGAACAAAAGTTCTACTGATTATGTAGAATCCACTCCCCATACAGAAGCCAAACCTCTAACTGCAGAAGAAAAGCGCCTGGAAGATATAATAAATCAGGCCAAGAAAACCCAGGAAGAGCATTCAAATTAATTTTTTAGGATGAGAATATTATTAGAACGTAGAATTTAAAAATTCTATATATTTTATTTAAGATGAATATTTGATTGATAATCATTATTCTAGCATTTAGGGGCGGAAACCCTATGCATGAGGGCGTAAAGGAAGTCAGGACGTGCAATCCACGCAGCAATAAAACTTTATGCGTCCCGGAATTTTATATATTTGGCCAGAAGTTCATTGTTAACTGATGGTTTGCTGGCATTTACAACTTCTAAGATATCATTCTCTGTTATATTTCTTACAACGTCTGTTTTTGTGGCTTCTTTGAATACATTCTCCTTTGTTTTATTGCAAACGTATTTTATATCAGCAGCAGAGAAATGTTCTGTAATACTGGAAAGATAATCATAGTCCACCTCATCATGTATGGCGTTTTTTAAATACATTTCAAAGAGAAGTTTACGGGCTTTCACATCAGGTGGTGGAATATATATACGCTCTCCAAATCTTCCAGGTCTAAGGAAAGCCTCATCAATATCCCATGGATTGTTTGTTGCCCCTATGATTAACAATGTATGTTTTCTAGCAACGATTCCATCCATTTCTGAGAGTAATGCCGGCACTGCCCTTTTCATATAACTGGAATTGGTTTTAGCCCGCTTAGGAGTAATGGCGTCGATTTCATCGAAGAATAATACTGCAGGGGAATGCTTTGATGCATATCTGAAAAGCGTTTCAATATTTTTTTCAAATCTCCCGAACCATTGATTGAGTAAATTGGAAGGATTTATGTTGATAAAGTATGCATGGGCTTCATGAGCTATGGCTCTTGCTATGAACGTTTTTCCATTCCCCGGTGGGCCATACATAAGAATTCCCCCACCTGCACTGATATCATAAACCTTTGCGAGATCTTTTTTTACCAGAGGTAAAAGTATTTTGACCTTTACTTCATCCTTGACCATATCCAGTCCAGCAACATCATCGAATGAAATGTCAGGGATATTTATATTATCAATGCCCATTGCATCAAGAAATTCCTGATCCTCCGGAGTATTTTTCATGTTCAGGTCCTGTTCTTTAATAACTTTATTTTCATTATTAACCTGCATGGATTCTTTCTGGAGCTGATTTTGATCTGATTGTTCTGCTTCTATATTCATATCCTGCTCTTTATCGGGGTTATTAATCTCGCCCTTTCCACCGGATGCATCTATCTTATTTTCCTTAGAATTTTCCATATTATGGAGTTTCTCTTTTAGATTTTCTGCTATGGTAAACATGGACTTTGCCTGTTGCTCCCTGTGTGCCGCCACTTCAGGATTTTCAACTTTTGATGATTCCAACAAGAGTTTCGCCGCTCCTGTATATAATTCAATGGCCTCCCTTAACCGGTTATTATTTTCTGCTTCTTGCGCCTTCTTTATTAATAGGATAGAATCATCCACAAGGGTCATAATATACAATACAATGGAAATAATTAAATATTTCTCAAAGTTTAATTACAAATTTGTTGTTTCATTAATTTATACTGCTGTCTTATTATTCATAGCAGTTCTAGGGGCAACGGACATTAGGAAACTATCCAGAAGAATCAATGTAATGGAAAAAACAATTTCTAAAAATCAACTTAAGACATAGTAAAACTAATTTAGCATATATATTGACTAATTCAAAAACTCTTTATATATTATAATGCTTTATTTCCAATGGGATCATATAGGGGTTTACATAATATAAAGAATACATACAGTTCAGATTACCTCAAAATAAAGGATCACGGATTCATAGTAAACAACAGGACTGCCGCACTTGTAGGAATGGATGGCACGGTTGACTGGGCGTGTTTTCCTGATTTCAATTCAAATCCGGTTTTTGATTCAATTCTGGATGCACAGAAAGGTGGATATTTTAAAACAAAACCAATTGCAGCATGCCATGTAAACCAGTATTATGAGGAATTTACAAATATACTTATTACAGAATTCATAAATGACAATCACGTTGTTTTGAGACTTACAGATTTCCTTCCAGTTTCCAGTTACAGTACCATAAATTTCCCTGAAATACATAGGTTTATCGAGGCACCATATTCCGATATCGATATTACAGTAGATGTGAAACCCGATTTCAACTTCGGTGCCGATCATGTAAAGATAACCGAAAACAGGTACGGCTATCTCTTTTCCTCTAAAAATAATACACTGGGAGTTTCAACAAATTTGAAACTTAATAAGGGGAAAGGAGAGGTTTATAATAATATAACCATGAGGAAAGGGACATACCACTGGATCGTGGTATTGAGTGGTGTGAGGCAAATAGGAAGTGTTGAACAGTACAGTTCATATGACCGGCTTGAGGAAAGCAGGAATTACTGGAGGTCATGGACAGGTAAAATAAATTACAGTGGTCTTTACTATGATTATGTTCTGAGGTCCGCACTTACACTGAAGGGGCTTTTCTATGAACCTACCGGAATGATGGTTGCAGCTCCTACTACAAGTTTGCCGGAAATAATCGGCGGTGAAAGAAACTGGGATTACCGTTATACATGGATACGGGACACTGCATATGTAATAGAATCACTTTCCCTTATCGGTCTGAAAGATGAAGCTTCAAAATTCCTGTATGATTTAATGGCTATAGTTCAGAAAGATTCAAAGGTAAGAACAATATATCCGATTAATTCCGTAACCGATATTGATGAAACAGATGTAAATTTTTCAGGATATATGAATTCCCGCCCTGTAAGAATAGGAAATAAAGCTTCAGATCAATTACAGATCGATCAGTATGGCTCAATTGTAGATGCGGTATTCCGCTTTTATGAGGCGGGCGGCCTGGTTACAACTTATCTATGGGATTTTATTATAGAAATACTCGATATCTTAAAGGATATATGGCAGGTTCCGGATTCCAGCATATGGGAATTTCGGGCTGAGCCCAGGCACTATATTTATTCAAAATTTATATCATGGACTGCATTCCACAGGGCTATTATCATGGGAAAATCCCTTGGTTATCATGCGCCATACCGGGAATGGATGAAGTTCAGAAGAGAAATCAGGACAGAAATTATGGAGAAGGGATATAATTCAAATGTAAATGCATTTACACAGTATTACGGAAGTGACGAGGTGGATGGCTCCATTCTCAGAATGCCTCTCACCGGATTTATCAAGGCTAGTGACCCGAAATTTCTTTCTACCCTGGAAAAGGTAGAAAAGGATTTAAAGAATAATGATGGAATTTTCATCAGGTACAGAAACGACGATGGACTAACAGGTAAGGACAATGGATTTCTTTTACTGTCTTTCTGGTACGTGGAGGATTTAATCCTCATGGGCCGTATAAAGGATGCCAAGGAAACATTTGAGAATTTATTATCATATTCAAATCATTTAATGCTGTTCTCGGAGGAACTGAATTTTGATAATAGCAATGAAATGCTGGGGAATTTCCCGCAGGCTATCACACATCTTGGTGTCATAAGAGCCGCTGTAAAATTGAACAGGGCCATGAGGAAAAAAGGTGCAAACTTCAATAAATAAACTTTTTAATTATCAGGTATTATATTTTCATGGATAATCTTCTTGTTGTTACCAGCAGGGCGCCTTTTTCGCACCATATACAGGGAGGAAGAAATATCAAAGTGCCTAACGTCGGAGGGGTCGCAACAGCCCTGAACAGTGTCCTCAAGAAGTACAGTGGAACATGGGTTTGCTGGGGTGATAGCAGAATCGATAGGGCGCATGAGGAAGAAGAGGTAGAAGGTTATACCATCCGGCGAATATACCTTACAGATAAAGAGAAGTTTGGATTTTATAACAGCTATTCTAATAGGGTGTTATGGCCACTTTTCCATTACTTCAGGAATAACATACAGCTGGATGCCACAGGGTTCAAATATTATTATATTGCAAATGAAAAATTTGCAGGTGCAATAATGGAAAAAATTGATAGCAAAACTACTATCTGGATCCATGATTATCAGTTAATGATGATCCCATCAATACTTAGAAATATGGGTATCAATAATAATATTATATTTTCATGGCACATTCCATGGGTATCACCCGAATTCTTTAGCATACTTCCGGAGGGGAGATTTCTTGCCAGGAGCGTTTCAAAGGCAAACCTGATAACATTCCATATACGGCTTTATGAAAAGAATTTCCGGAACACGCTGGAATACAATAATATTAAGCCGGTCAATCATTTCAAAACGCTTTCCGTGCCTCTTGGCATCGATACCAAACTTTATAAACCACTTACAGGAAAACACGGGCTTCATCACATGAAGAAGGTTTCTATTATATTTTCCATAGACAGGATGGATTATACAAAGGGCCTTATTCAGAGGGTAAAAGCCATCGATAAAGTCCTGAGCTATAGAAGAGACCTTGCCGGAAAATTTGTATATTTAATGAATGTCACTCCCAGCAGGACAGGAATTCCAGAATATGATGAAATAAAACGGCAGCTTGAAATGGAGATTGGCAGGGTGAATGGCCTGTACAGTACGTCCAGCTGGGTCCCTATAGTATATATGTACCGTAAGATACCATTCAAGTCTTTATTGACTATCTACTCAAATGGTGATATTGCCTTAATTACACCACTGGTTGACGGCCTCAATCTTGTGAGCAAGGAGTTTGTGGCAACAACCAGAAAAGGTGTTCTGATACTTTCTAAATTTGCAGGTGCAGCAGATGGATTGAAGGGTGCATTAATCGTGAACCCTAATAACATAAATGAAATAGCAAGTTCTATAGTTCGGGCCCTGGAAATGAGCAAAGAGGAAAGAAAATTGAGGCTTGAAAAGATGAAAAAATATGTGATCACAAAGAATAGCAACTGGTGGTACAGAAGAATTATAAATGTTGCTGACAGTAATTATGACAATGCATGAAAATAAACTACTTGAACTTGCGAATGGTATAAAATATATGGCACCTCAGATTTTTCTGGACTATGATGGAACACTTGTTCCCATAATCAAGGACCCGGAAATCAACCAGGCTGATTGTGAATTGATAGGCCTCCTATCTTCTATTGCCCGATCGTATGAAACATATATAGTTACAGGCAGGGATGTAAGAGAAATAACTAGTTTTATAGGTGACTATAATATAATCGGACTTCACGGTGCGACCTTCCACATAAACGGGGAAACACTAGTAGTACCAGGCTTCCATGAATACGAAGAGTTATCATTGAAACTGTATGATGAAAATTATTATCTAGTAAATAAATTTCCCGGTCTTAGAATTTATAGAAAATCAGGTGGTGTATTATTTCATACAGGAAATATCACCAGTAAATCCATAAGAAAAGCAGTAATGGAGGAGGTTAAATCACTGGCATTACAGTACAATATGGAAATGTACACCGGCATAGACATTTGTGAATTGAGAATACCCGGTGTTAATAAGGGCAGGGCAATTAAAATGGTGAGAAATGCTAACAGGCTGGCAATCATTATTGGGGATGATGCCACAGACGAAGACGCTTTTCAAATGAATCCCGATGCCATTACAATAAAGGTGGGAAATCAGGATACCTTGGCCAGATACAGTATAAGCTATTCCTCCGTAAGATCATTTTTGCGGGCGCTGATCACTGAGCCATGATATGTTTCCAATATTTTATCTCATAAAATTCAGGAAATCCATGTCTTCCATCCCTGTAAATCGAATTTTATACATACCCTTCACCCTATTTGAGCTCATACTATAATTCAGGGGCTGTCCATTATTTACACTTATAAATGGGCATCTATCATCACGAATAGAATCGTAAAGATGTTTACCGAATTGATACAATGTCATGGCATCATTTCCAGCCACATTAATGGTATCATGGTCAATATCATCCA
>JAKAAK010000172.1 GCA_021797025.1 Thermoplasmata archaeon | reverse complement strand
ACAATGAATAGTTCAAAATTCTGGTATGTTTGATTCAGGATTGATTCTATTGTCCTTGCTATTACAGTTTCTTCGTCCTTTGCAGGAACTATAATGCTGACTATTGGCTTATACATTTTTAAGCCTGCAAACTGTTTTTCATCTAGTTTGGAAAAATCTATATCATATTTTGTGAAATCCTTGTACCCGTACAACAATATTGGGAACTGGTAAATCACGTAAACTAACCCTATGGCTATTAAAGCCAGGCCAATTGCCTGTAAAATATCCATCTCCCTATAGTATCGATACGATATATTTAAATTCTTTTTATTATTAAACACGGAACACTGTTATGAAATCTGCCCATATTGAACAGGTTTTGCCACAGGCCGGTGCAGAACATGGTTTCATCTATTCCCTCATCCCTTCTTAGGATGTTCCGGCCATATTTTTTGCCGGGGATGCTGTTAATCTCTACCAGCCTATACTGAATACCATTAATGGTAATCTTCCCCATAGTATATATAAAACGTGTATACATTCCCTATGTTGCACAAAAAGTTAGTATTGATCAGGAGAATATTTTATTCATAGTAACCTAAAACTATCTGAAAATATAAAAACATTGATACAACCATGCCTAATGCAAGTACAAACCATGAGAAGCCAAATGGACGAAATATAATAAATGGTTCAATTATGCTGGCAGTTGATATAGCGATAACAACCCCCGTATATGATATTAATTTTCTGTTTTTCTCTGTTAAACTCTTCCTATGTGTGTAAACATAGCGTACCAGGCTATACAGAACTAAAAACATTATTACTGAATAAGCAACAAGTAATGGAATTTCCATATAACCACTGAGCATGGCTGGATCTGCCACCTGCATAATAAGCAAGAGTAAACCAATAAAACGTTCAGTGCCATTAAGGTTTGTAATGATAAAAAAAATCATTTCCGTTACCATTGGGATTAAAAATAGAATATACGTAATCGAAGCACCAAAATATGAAAAATAATTTATTATTAAATTATGATTAAATATCCCATTCAATGCAAGTGATTTTAGAAATAAGGCCATCGAAATTTCAGACCATGTAATTAGGGCAGTGGTATTAATAATTGTTTTCGATGAAAATTTTACGGATTTTGATTTTGCTATTTTTATAAAGGCGTAGAACAAAACTAAAGTTGTTGGATCCATGACTATATTTAATGCTATAATTGCACTAAAAAATGATTTGTTACTAATATAATAAAAAAGTAAGGCATCTAGCATGCTGCCCATCATTACAAGGAAAATCAATGAAATTATATATGAGGTAATTGTGAAATGTTTTTCTCTTTTTTTAATGTAATCCACTATCCAGATGATCAGAGGGGTCATAATTAGTTCAGTCAATATTATGTAAATTAAATTATCCATAAATCACCGAATATTTTAAACATATTTTAATTTGTTTTGTTTTTTTTCTGATATTCCCAGTCTCCCAGTTTTTCTTTCATAAAGTTTCTAACGTCGTAAATAAATATATTGTCATACTCACAGGCTTCTATGCAATCACCTATGCCTATGCATCTTGAATCTTTATATGTGCCGGTTTTGATAAAATTACCGGGGAGTCCAGTATTTCCCACAGGACATGCTATA
This sequence comes from Thermoplasmata archaeon, assembly GCA_021797025.1. The sequence continues at coordinate 5,434 of JAKAAK010000172.1, read as the reverse complement.
GTGCAATCCTTTGTTTTGCAATTTAAACATGTATCAGAATCCTTTACCCTTAGCCTGAAAAATCCAAATTTAGATACAAATCTGTTGAAATTGCCCCAGTGACAGTAGCCAGTATTAATACATCCGTAGGATCCTACAAGTGGCATCGTAATAAATACAAGATACCATATTACACCAAAATAAAATATAAAAAGCATGTATTCAGGATCTGTACCATAAAAGTACAAAGATGTTATATGCACCGAGTCTAAGAATGAAAATATTGCTGTAATTCCAATAGATGCATATACCATTAATGAAATAATTCTGTACATGTTCTGTCCCCTTCTATTATTCAAGGTAATTGATCTACTTAGTTTTGTATCGCGATTAAATTTTTTCATTGAATCATAAAATGTACCCTGATACATTACAGGAGCAGAACAGAATACAGAGCATACTTGCCGGGATCCGAATAACAATGAAAGCATTCCACTTATGCCGTATGTCAATATCATGGGAATGATCAGCAATGGAGAAACAGGGCCACCTGAGCCGATTCCCATAGACCATCCTATAAATGGAATCATGGAATTATTTGGTATTAAAAATGAGGGGATAAGAATGGTATAGAATGCATATGCTACGAGCATCAGAATCATTCTAATTTTATTCTCGTTTTGCCTAGTGGTTTTTAATTTAAAAACAACAAGAGATCCCATCTCTATACCCATCATTATTAAGAACCATGGTGAAAGAGCGACATTTGCAAAAAAAACTATAAAATTATAAACAGATGATCCTATTATGTTTAAAGTGCTTCCACCTATTAAAGCCAGGCTCATTGATGAGACATATTTTGATGCTCCGTAAAATTGTGCATCAAATGTAAGTCCCATAAAAAATTCTGATGTGAATATTGCAATCATGTAGATAACGGTCCAATGCCTGTCAGCGGTCCAGAAAAATTGTTTATCATTAAATGAATACCTTAAAAGGCCATTTAGATAAATCACCATGTCCAGTATCATCGATATTGATATTAGATACAGATTCCCCGTATACTGCCATATAAAAACTCCCGCCATCATAAATGTATATGCTGTTAACAGCTGTAATACATATTTCCCCTCTGTTTTATGGAGCGACTGTTTCCTGTATAAATATTCAAACATATAGATAAAGAATGCAGTCATAACTATTCCGGAAAAATATACAGCAAACGCAGAATAAAATTTATTATATATTGCTGTAGGCATTAAAAGCATAACGGCCGATTGAACTGAAAAAATAATTAATACAAACTTTTTTAAACTATTACGAAGCATAAATGATGTTATTAACATCTCAAATGCCATTGTAAAAACAAACCAATAGGTTGAAACAGCCAAGGCCAATGCATTAAATGGGGTTGAAAGTAAAAATGGTAAATAACTGGATGATGATATTAGATTAAAATCAACACTCATAATTAACTCATCAAGAATTACAAGGAACATTGTGTAAAAAAACAAAAATCCTGATTTTTCCATTTCTTTCTCTCTCATCAAATCCGATAAAAATTTGAAGAAAAATGGAATAACCTCAACCATCATTAATATGGCAGAAATTTCCACAGCTCTGACGATGGATAAATTTAAAATATAGTATAATAACGTTCCTATGAGCATGCTATTCATCATTCCAAGTATGAGGTAAACGTAAAATTTTTCCATAATATTTGAAGTGATTTTTGCCGATTTAATAGCATATGCCATGGCAATTGCCATTAATGCAGTAAATAACCATAAAATGTATATTACTCCCATTCAAACACATTAAAATATTAACACGCAATTATTAAAGGTATTTATAACATATGTTCTATTTTATTAAATTTTAAGGTTCTAGTATGTTTTGTTCTCCGGTCATGGGCTATTCTCTATTTCTTTGAAATGTTTACGCCACCCTGAATTATGAGTCTTATTACTGCGAATATGAGCATCAGAAATCCAAGAACAAGAAACCCAGTCAATATATATCCTGCTCCGTGGAGGTAAAATGTTACAAAAGCAAACACTATCATTACCAACCCCATAAAAAGACCTATAATACCCGTTCGATACAAATAAGGTTTGCCCCTATCAACCAGAAAAAGAACGGCGAAACCGAAGAGAGCCATTCCTATGGCCATAGGTAGAATTGCAGGTAACACCCCGACAAAATCGCCGTTTCTGTAATGAATGATATTTCCAAGAATTATTGATACATACATTAATGAAACTCCCACAAATCCAAATATAGTGGAAGAGAGGATGTTTTTGGCTCTAGTTTGCATCGCCAGTCCCTCTCTTTAGTGCTTTATATTTTTTAAAAAATAGATAAGGTGTATAACTTGCAATGAGAAAAATCACTAAATTACCAATTCCCAAAGAATAAGCAGAAAGAGGTGGTAGTGTGAGATCAAAATACAATAACACTGTACCACCCACAACAAGAAATGTAGTTGAGAGAATGACTACCGTAAGGTATAGACTTCCTCTTCTCTTTATGTTCATTTCAGAAACCTCGTGACTATTGTCCTTATCTGTATCGCCTCTTCAGTATTCGGATAATGAGAAGAATTGATAATGGATTTAGCCTCATTTGCATAGGTTTCGGATTTTTCACTATCCTTTTCCTTATACATTGCAGATAAAGCAGCTAGCCTCTTGGCAAGTTCAGGCAGCTTATTAGGGTCAAGTTTTGCCTCTTCCCTGTGAATATTCATTTTCTCTTCTAAAAGGTTTACTGCATGATCACTGTCGGAAGCGGATGTTTCAATGATTGAGAATCCTGTACCCATTCTGAAAGTATTACTGTTTTTGTAAAAAAACCTGTATGAAAAATATGCTGTCATTACAATAATTAGGGTCGGAATCACAGCATAATAGGCAAAGTCGGTAAAAGTAAAGTAAAAGAAAGCAAACTGGTCATATGCGTAAAGAGCTATAATACCAGCAATAAGGAAATTTCGTGCGTTCTTTTTTGTCATTAATCACATCTCTGTTTTAAATATTCAGGTTAAGGTTTCTGTTATATATATTTCTAGGTATTTAACCTTAAACTATCCATAACCAACAACTTTACCATATGAGTTAAATAGAGCAAATCTATAATAAAGATATGGTAGCACGGGTAATGACAGTTGCCTCAACTGATTCTGGAGGTGGAGCTGGCATCATGGCTGATTTAAAAACCTTTACTGCAATGAAGGTATTTGGCACTGCGGTTATAGTCTCATTGACTGCACAGAATAGTGTTACTGTCAAATCCATATATGAACTGCCCTTAAAATTTATTAATGAACAGTTCGATGCTATAATGGAAGATATTGGCACCGATGCTGCGAAAACGGGAATGCTTTATACAGAACCCATAATATCAAATATAACGGAGAAATTTAAACAATATGGAATTAAAAAAATAGTGGTAGACCCGGTAATGATTTCAAAAACAAATGTAAGACTGCTAAGGGAGGACGCTGTAGAAAGCATGAAATCAAAACTGATGAAAATTGCCGATCTGGTTACTCCAAATATACCGGAAAGTGAGGTAATTTCTTCCATGAAGATAAGAAATTTTGATGATTCAAAAATGGCAGCAAAAAAAATTCATGAAATTACGGGTTCCGCCGTTCTTATAAAGGGTGGGCATGCTGGGGGTGATTATTCTATAGATATTCTATATAATGGGTCGGAGTATTATGAATATAAGTCCAGGCGCATTTTTACTAAGAATACACATGGAACAGGCGATACCCTTTCAGCTTCAATTGCATCATATCTTGCATCTGGGAAAAAAATGCCTGATGCAATAGAACTGGCCAAACGTTATGTTGAAGGGGCTATACAGAATTCTTTCCCCATGGGGAAAGGCTATGGTGCACTTTCACATTTCTGGGTGATAAAATGATAGGAAAAATATCAAGAAAGTTTTTTGAAGAGAATATAATAAACAAAATAGGTAGCCTGAGAAATGAGGTTGTGATTCCACCTAGAAATGGTGTAGATGTTGGGATTGTAAGGATAGGGAACAAGTACATGGCTATTACAACAGATCCACTTTACATAGACCCTGCCTTTGGCTTTAAAAAAGCCGCCTGGTTCGCATTTCATATACTGGCATCGGATTTATATACCTCAGGAATAAGAGCTGATTATATGAGTATAGACCTTAACCTTCCTAAGTATATCACGGATGACCAATTTAATGAAATATGGGATGTAATTCATAATGAATGCATTAAGTACAATATAGAAGTTGTCACTGGCCATACTGCTAGGTATGCTGGTACAGAATTCCCCATGGTCGGTGGAGTTACCCTGATGGGTATCGGCGATAGATACATTACGACTGAAAATGCACATATTGGGGATGCAATAATAATGACGAAAAGTTCTGCACTTGAAACCTCCATAGTACTTGCATATACTTTCCCTGAATATGTGAGAAAAAATATAGGAGAACAATATTTTAAGAGTATTCTGGATAAGTTCTATACAATGACCTGCATCAGAGAGGAGCAGCTTGCAATAGATTACGGCATTTCCACAAAGATTACATCTATGCATGATGCAACAGAAGGAGGTCTGCTGAATTCAGTATATGAAATAGGAATAGCTTCAGGAAATGGAATTCTTATTGATTTTGATAAGATTACAGTAGATAGTGATATTGCAAAACTCTGTTCATTATTTAATATTGATCCACTAAGATCGATTAGCGAGGGTACTTTACTGATAACAGTAAAGCATGAATATGCTCGAGAATTTACCGAAATACTGGAAAGATCTGGGATAAAATCCAGCATTATTGGCGAAGTGACTGACAAATCGCTTGGGATAAAAATCAGAGAAGAAGGAAAGGAACGTGAAATCGAACCGCAGGACGATCAGTTGTGGAATGCTATTTCCGTTGGGATAGAAAAGGGATTGAAATGAGATTAAAGGGGCTATACCTGGTTACACCAGATTATTCTGGGGACTGGTTATTTAATGCTACTGAAAGAGCAGTTAAAAGCGGGGTTGACATTCTCCAGTACAGAGACAAAACATCCTCATTCAGGATAAAACTCAGTGTTGGAAAAAGGCTTGGCACTATTTGCAGGGAATATGGAATTCCGTTTATCATAGACGATGATCCCGTATTAATGGATATTCTGGATGCGGATGGCATTCATATAGGGAAAGACGATGTACCATTCAATTATATAAAATCTAGATTTCCAGATAAAATCATAGGAGTTTCCACATACGGTAGTTTAGAGGAGGCGAAAAAATATAACGCTATGGGTGCAAATTACGTGGCGTTCGGTTCATTTTTTAATACTGCCACAAAAGCAGATGCAACAATGTCTGATATTAATATTTTAAATGGCGTCGGTGAAATTAAAATACCAAAATTTGTAATCGGTGGAATAAACAGGGACAATGTA
>JAKAAK010000171.1 GCA_021797025.1 Thermoplasmata archaeon | reverse complement strand
GGATACCTGCATGTATATTTTCCGTCCAACCAGAATGCCGCAAGGAGATTTGTTTCTAAATGCAGAAATTATAGGAAAAAATCATGAATAATAATATATCAAAAAGACATATACCATTATGCAGGAAAATTTCATAATTCCGGACAATAAATCACTGGTAAACGTTTCAAGCGACATATTTTCACACTTCGGGCTGAGAACAGAAACAGACGGAATAGGTTTGAACTATAATCATAAAAAGCTATGCTTCATACTTCTTGACGGTCTGGGCTGGAATATATACGAAAAGACCGGGATTAAATTTAAAAATGAAATGAAGTGCACATCGGTATTTCCATCCACAACATCCAATGCATTATCATCATTTTTCCTGAACAGATATCCGGGTCAGCACGGAATAATCGGATACCAGCTTTATATCAGACAGTTGGGATCAATAGTAAATATACTGGGTTACACATCCTCTGCTGCATACATCAGGGATTCCATGGAACGTGCATATCCCATGAGTACAATTTTCAATTATGAATCAAAGATAACAGCGCTTAACCGTGCAGGTTATTCCACCGTAAATATCATACCATCATTCATAAATAAAACATCATTTTCCACACTATTGTATGGCAATAATAATACAGATATATATTCAAACGTTTTTCACAGTTTTTATGTGCTGGAAGACAATCTGAAAAAGGGCACGGATTTTATAAGTTTTTACCTGCCGGATGTGGATCAGATCGCACATAAGCTGGGGCCAAATGATCAATACACTGTAGAAACTGCCAGGTACATACTTCAAACACTTATCTCGGTAATGGAGAAATATAATGATTATGATTTTGTCATAACAGCCGATCATGGACATGTAGAGGTAGGAAACACTATCAATCTTGGAAATGATTCTAAACTGATGGACTTATCGATTTTGCCTCCATACGGTGATTCAAGGGCATTATTCCTTGAAAATACGTCCGAAATAAAGGAATATATGGAAAATAATTACAAGAATCTACAGATAGTCTCAAAGGGAGATACCATGTATGCCACATTACTTGGGAAAATCGACGATAAAGTTATGACGAAACTTCCGGGACTCATAGGTATAGCCGGGAATAATGATATATACCATTTTCCACTGAACCAGAGGAAATATTTCATGAAGGGTGCACACAGTGGATTACTGAAAGAGGAAATGGAAATTCCCGTTTTAGTCTTTCAAAATTAATATGTATTAATTTTATTTTTATTTATTGAAATTTCAAGTAGTTTTTTTGTCTTAATTCTGTTCAAGAAATATTTATTAATAAACATTTAATCCACATACCATGTCTGAAACTCAGATGTCAAAGAAATCAATCAACATAACCATAGCATTGATGGCGTTTTCAGGATTATTAATTATTTATGTGGAAACTATGATAGTTCCGGCCATACCTATATTTATCACATTTTTCCATTCCACTTACAGTAACGTGTCATGGATTTTAACCGCGTACATCATCAGTGGAACTGTATCCGCTGCTATATTCGGAAAGATAGCCGATATAGTAGGGAAAAAGAAAATTTTTCTGATTCTTGGAATAGTGTATACCATAGCCATATCATTTGGCGGTTTTACCAGGACTTTGGATGAACTGATAGCGGTGCGTACGGTCCAGGGTCTTGGATTCGGAATGATCCCCGTGGCCTTCGCGATTATAAACGATGTGGTCCCCCGGGAAAAACTTGCACTGGCACAGGGAATAATGAGCGCCACATTTGCCATAGGTTCAGGTATAGGTCTTGTTCTGGGTTCATATATTACGGAACAACTAGGGTGGCAGTGGGATTTCCATACGGCTATACCTGTGGCTGTAATACTGCTTATACTAGTATTTCTATTCGTGAAAGAGAATACAGTTACGGGCAAGCAAAAAATAGATTTTACTGGAGTCGCAATGCTCGGTGGAGGACTGGTTGCTCTTATATTTGCCCTATCAGAGGGGGAACACTACGGCTGGTATTCACATCTTATAATAGGCCTGTTCATAGCTGCCCTTGGACTTTTTGTAGCATTTACTTACTTTGAAAGCCATTATAAATACGCCTTTATCAATATGAAGCTTCTGAAGAAGAGAAACATATTCCTGTCAAATATAGTTGGATTGTTTGCAATGGCAGCAATGTATTTTCTATTTTTCACAGTACCTACACTTCTACAGGACCCCGCTCCCAGCGGATTCGGAAAAACTGTATTTGATTCAGGTTTGATATTATTTCCTGCAACCGTAATGAATATGATTTTCGCACCGGTGGCAGCAAAGATAATCAAGAAAAGAGGTCCAAGACTTTCAATACTTCTGGGATTAACCGTGGATTTAATAGGATTCGGCCTTTTATATCTGTACAGGGCAAGCATATCAGAAATTCTACTGGATACAATCTTCGTTGGAGCCGGAATTTCCCTCATGCTTGTAGGTATAATAAACGTACTCCTTACATCTACTCCGAGGGAAAATGCAGGTGAGGCTACAGGAATGAACACTGTTTTCAGGGATATAGGAATGTCCATAGCCCCTGCTTTTGGCGGTGCACTGGAAACTATGTATACAATAAAGGTTGTCATAGGCGTGACAATAATCAACGGGATACCACATGCAATTACCGCAGCATTTCCTGATAAAACCGCCTATGATTATATATATTTGATCGGTGTCATATTCGTGGTACTTGGCTTCATATTTACCATTTTAATGAAGAATAACCCAAAAAAAGTTGCATAATATTAAAATAATCAGTATAATTATTTTCTCTAAAAATTGAATACACCGAAGAATTATGAAATATCATATATTATAAATAAGAGACAATGGCGAAAAGAAAAATAGGAAAGAACTGATAGATATACTTTTGATTGAGTTATAGATTATTATGAACCGGTAAAAATCATGATCCTGCAATCTGATTTAGAGGCGATTATTCCCCGTAAACTATGAAAATCTTAGCCATGCATACTTATTGTGGAGGCCTCACCTTATAATAACAAAATAAGTCCCTATAATTTTGCAGTAGGAGAAAAATAACAGGACATTGTTATTTAATATTGTAAAAATTATGACACTAAATTTAGTTAAAAAGCTAATAAAGCATAAATACGCTTAATTTATTTGAGTATAGTTTGAGATATAAAATGATAAATTCCCTGCATTAGTATATGGAGGAAATAACTAGATTGGCAAAATGCCACGTAAAATAAGAAGACAGAAAGGAATATGAGTTGATACTGTATGGAAAAGAAAGAACATTCTCGAGAAATGGATATAAAAAAAATAAACGAAAATTCAATAGTAAAATCCATAGCTTTTTACGTTATTTCCCTCTTTCTTTCCCTCATAATAATAATGATTTCAATCACTATAATGGTAACGATTGTTCTCCTCGGATATAGATTGCTTTCATACGATTTTTACCTGATTTTGATTATTATGGCAATCAATATCGTGATTCTGGCAATTTCCCTAAGGGGCATTATACACATATACCCAATGTTTATTGCGCATGATAGGGAAAAAATTATCCTGATTCCAGGTCACGAATCCCAGAAAAACATGGAAAAACCTCCAGGAAAAGAGATACTTACAACAGAGTTTTTTTCTCAAACAGAACTTGATATTATTGATCTTCTCATGAAACACAATAATGTAATGCTTCAGAGTGCGATTGTTGCTTCCTCAGAAATATCGAAAGCATCAGCCTCAAGGGCTATTGCTTCCTTGGAAAACAAAGGTGTTATATTAAAGCAAAGAAAAGGAGTAACAAATGAGATAATTCTTCCTGAAACCTATTTCAAATAGTTCCATGAAACATGTTTCAGGTAGGGCTTAAGAGCTATTTCCCGATACATATATTATGGAAAAAAAAGTATGGAATATGGTTTGGATATTGCTAGCTCTTGTTGCTGTTATGGCAACTATCTCTGTAGTAATGGCAGTGCTTTTCGGCGGTCATTATTATAATGGTTCTTACGGACCATCTAATATGCCAGGTAATGGATATGCACCTTATGGATTGGCTATAATGATACCTATAATGGCTGTATTGGCTATAATAACCATTATATTTGTTATAATATTTGTGCGTTTCTTATTTGCTAATATTGGGGGCACTTACATGGAAAGGCATAGCATGTGGTCAAATAATGCCGAAAATATAGCAAAAGAAAGACTAGCAAAAGGAGAAATCACAGAGGAGCAGTATCAGAAGATAATTGAAACTCTGAGAAAGTAATGGTAAATAGTATACATAGCCTTCAATGCAAATAAATAATATTTATCGTTGGTGGGAACATAGTTAATTTTTAGGAAATTCCCATAATCACAATTTTGATAAAAATTGTCAACTTAATTGAAGTATTTTATTATTTGTTTTCTTTTTCAAATTATTAAGAATTGCAAAAACATTTGTGCCGTGAATGTCCAATCAACAATATTAAACTAAAAATTTTTGTATAATTTGTAAATTTTTATAACATTAATTCTACAATTTACTTGTAATATTATAAAATTTTAAATATAAATAACTATTGAACTCATATGATTGAAAATGAACAGCTGAAGCGTAACTCTCTGGGAGGATTCCGATTAGTGTGGCAGGCAATGGGGACGCTTTCTGTGGCTGCAGATGCTGCATATTTATTAACCGGAGTAGTAGAATACGCACTGGGTGCAACTCCACTGGCACTCGTACTGGGTATTTTTGCCTATTTATTTATAATGAATACTGGCTATCAATTTTCAAAACATGTCAATTCTGCTGGGTCCTACTATACATTTGCAGGAAAAGGCCTCGGCGGTATAGCTGGCACATTTCAGGCATGGAATATGGCATTTTACGGGTTAATTGGTTATGGTAGTTTCGGATTCCTTGGCCTTGCTGCATTCATTACCCTGATCGATCCCACATACAAGGGAATAATTTTCTGGCTGCCAGTTGCGTTTTTTGCAGCATTAATATCATTTATATTCACACACAGGGGAATGAAAATTTCCACAGATTACCAGATAGCGGGTGGAATAATTGAAGTTGCCGTGCTCCTGATAGGATCTGCGCTGATCATCTTTAATGCTGGGAAGCTGAACACACTAACAGTATTCGGAACAAAATACGTATCAGGAATATCCCAGCTGCTTTTTGCCATGATTTATTCCATGATACTTTACTTTGGTACAACTGTGTCAATAACTGCCATGGGAGAGGAAGCTGTATCACCTCAGAGGACTATCAAAAAAGCACTCATAGGCACGGTAATACTTTCCGGTATTACACTGATAATTGTTTCATATGCGTTTACCATTGGCTGGGGTCCTTCAGCCATGTCCTCATTTGCAGGAAATCATGATCCAGGGGTTATATTATTCAGCAGGTTGAATCCAGTAATATATATACTATTGATACTGGTTACTATAAACAGTTTCATGGGTTACAATATTTCAGTTAGCAATGCGGATTCTAGAATATTTTACAGTTTTGCCCGGGACGGTATATTATTCCTGCCAGCCAGCATAGCAAAGATTCACAAGAAATACAGAACTCCGTCGAATGCCGCACTTACAATATTTATAATGTCATTTGTTATAGCTGTTATTTTCGGAGTACTGTTCGGACCAGTTCAGGGCGGTCTGATAATGCTTTTAATCAATGCATATGCCGCATATACAGAACACATAGTTGCCTCAATATCATTGCCTTTTATGATGAAACGTATCGGGAAATTAAAGATCATGGAACATATAATCATACCGGTGATCGGAATATTAATTCTTGTGATTATAATGGTTGGTACAGTAATATCCCCGGAAAAATATCCCGAAAACGTAGCAGTGTATATAGGCATTGCATGGATTCCAATTGCAGGACTTATGACATTTATAGAATATAAAGTGCATCCTGATAAGGTAAGGAAAGCAGCCAGAATGTCCATTGAGGAGGAAGCACTTGAGCCGAAATAATTTATGTCGAATCAGGTGTTTTAGCCATACTTTTTTTCATATTGGAATTTGATGCAAATAGAAGAAACAGTATTACCGGAAACAGTGCAAGGAACATATACCTGAATCCGATGAGGTCTTCTATTATACCACCGGCAGTTGGTGTTATAATTCCTATTGCCATCATAATGGAAAAGAAATAGCTGTTTGCCATATTCCTGTAAGACATGTCAAATGTTCTGCTTATGGATACTATTGACAATGGATAAGTTACACCATGGGGTATTCCCAGCAGAAGGTAGGCAATTATATATATTACATAATTGACGCCGAAAAACAGGAATATAATTCCGGTAAGTGTAATAATAATTGCAGTGCCAAGATAGTGCCACAGATTCTCCGGCGCTCTCCATGAAATGAAAAGCCGTGATGAAAACGAAACGATAAAAAATCCTGTAAACAGAAGGGACACATCCGATAAACTCAACTTGAGTACACTCTTTGCATATATACCCCCGAAGGTTATGAGCAGTGCAAAAATAACGTTGTATGCCAGAATTGCATACACTGCTACCCGGAATCCCGGTTCCCTGAGCACCTCGATTTTTTTCTTTTTAACCTCTGATTTGCCATCCGGGAATCTCATGAAAGGTGAAAGTACAGATGCCACTATTCCAAATGGAACAAAGAAGAGAAATATATATCTCAACGGCTCGAATTTAAGTATATAGGATTCAAAAGCGGGTCCTGCAATCAGGCTGACGCTGAGCGCCAGTGTATACAAGCCTAGAACTTTTTCTCTTGACTTCTTGTCATCGATTAAACCGGCAGAGGTAATTATATTGGGCATGATTGCACCGAATGCAAGTCCGGCAACGGCTATGAAGATCCAAACCGTTATAAAATTAGAAAACTGCATGAAAGCAAGAACAACAGTAAAAGCAATATTTGATCCAATAAAAAGGAAGCGTCGTGGTACAGTGCCCAACCTTGAATTGATGAGGCCAGTAGTTATGAATGTAGCCAGAGCCATCAGTGATTCGGTAAGTCCCACCTGTACCTGATCGAAATGAAGATCATATTTGGAAAACAGTGAAATAGTTGTCATCAT
>JAKAAK010000170.1 GCA_021797025.1 Thermoplasmata archaeon | reverse complement strand
AGAAATAGAATAAAAAAATCCCTTGATAACTATATACCTGTTATAGAGTCATTTAATCTACCATATGAAATAATAGTTGTTATAGACGGAAATGATGGAACTGAAGATGTGATAAGGAACTATAAAAACCTAGATTATTTTAAGTCAAGTGTAAGATTGGGTAAAGGTGGTGCAGTAAAGAAGGGTTTATTAATGGCACAATACAGATATGTAGGGTTTGTCGATGCAGACGGAAGCCTGGCTCCAGAAGATTTTAAAAAATTACTGCAACAAATACAGGATAATTCATGTGTAATATCATCGAGATATGTTAATGGAAGTAAATGGATAAATAAGGAGCCGTTCTTTAAGAGATTTGCAAGCAGAGGATTTAATTTATTCGTTAACCTTGTTCTCAATTTAAAAGTTAAAGATACACAATGCGGTGCGAAATTTTTTAAATTTGATATTATTAAAAAGATAATCCCGCAAATAGAAGTGACTAACTGGACATTTGATGTTGCTATCTTATATCATATAAAGCGTATGGGATATAATATAAAAGAAATACCGGTAAAGTGGAGTCATGATCTGGGAACAAAATTCAATTATACAGTTTCTATTATTCCAATGTTTCTCACGGTAATTGCAATAAAATTAATGAATTCAAGGATTAAAGATTACGTCCCGGAATTGTTATTCAAGATAGTTTCAAAATTTAAAGTTTACTGAAGCATTCTTTTAACGCCTGCCTTTATATCATATTCAGGTTCAAACTGCAATTCTTTCCTTGCTTTTTCTATATTTGCCATTGTAAACATCTGGTAGCTTGTAAAGGGATTTTTGATATATTTTGCTTCAATATCGAATGCATCTCTTCCTTTATAATTTTAAAAATTGCATTAAAATCCTTTGATATTCCTGTGCCTATATATATTATAAGCTTCCCTGCTTTGCCTTTCCCGATTGCAAGCACCGATGTCTTTGCATTGTCTTCTATAAAAATAAAATCTCTTTTCTGTTTGCCATCGCCATGTATCAAAGATGCTTTATTGGTTCTAAAATAGTTAATAAGCTTATGTAATATACTTGAATAAGTAATTCCTACTAGTAATAATGCCTAATTTTATTTATAAGAAAAGTATTAAACTATAAATGAAAATTTTATGGTTTGCCCACAGGGATATTAAAAACCCGAAAGCGGGTGGCGCAGAAAGGACAATATATGAAGTGGGCACGAGATTATCGAAATTAAATATAGAAATCCATCTTGTAACCGTAAATCCAGGAAATTTATTGGAATACGAAAATGTTGATGGAATAATAACACACAGGATTAAAGGAAACATAAAAACTCATCTGTCGGTAAGAAAAATGATTAAAGAAATAAATCCGGATGTTATAATAGATGATATGGGTCACGCTGTTCCATGGTTTTCCACATGGTTTACAGATAAAAAAGTGATAGTATTTTTCAGGCATTTGCATGCAAGGTCATTGCCAGGCCAGGTTAATTTCTTTCTTGCAAATATTATAACTTTTGTAGAAAAATTATATCCATTTATATATAAAAATAGTATATTTGTAACGGAATCCGATACATCGGAAAACGATTTAATTAATCTGGGAATTAAAAAAGATAAAATTGTAAGAATACCTCCCGGCGTTGATTTAGATTTGTTTCATAGAGGCAAAAAAACAGACGATGTTCAATTAGTGTATTTTGGAGGATTAAGAAAATATAAAAGGCCAGAATATGCAATAACAGTTTATGAAAACTTATACAAGAAAATAGATAATTTAAAATTAATAATTGTTGGTAATGGTTCCTTGTTAAATGAAATTAAAGATAAAATAAAAGATAAAAGTTATAATATTGCTTTTACAGGCAGAGTGGATTATTATAACCTCGCCAAAATAATAAGGGAATCATGGGTTAATTTGCATTTTTCAGTTACCGAGGGTTGGGGGTATTCAATAATGGAATCTTCTGCTTCCGGCACACCTACTGTTGCTTTTAGTGTTCCCGGGGTTGTCAATACAATAAATAATGATTACAATGGATTTTTAGTTAACAGTATTGATGAATTTACGGATAAAATTGTAGATATAATTAAAAATGAGGATAAATTTACCGTAAATTCAAGAAAATTTGCAGAGAATTTTACATGGGAGAAGACTGCGGAGTTGTGGTATAAATTATTATACAGTAGTCTGCTCCATAAATGATAATAGAAAGGAAGAATGATGCATAATTAGTGAAAGGAGAAAATGGAAAGCAAATGAAAAGCTTGCATTAATTAAAGTGATTCAATATATAAGGAAATCTAATGAAATGTTTGGAAAATATTCAGTAAGGAACTCAATTCTAGATATTATAACCCGTAAATTCTATCAAAAAGACTTAAAATTTCTTGATCGATAATTGCATGCCCTGAAGGTAAGCCTGATTTAAGCAATTAATTATCAATTTATCTTTGTTACTTTTTTCTAACAGTATAATATTATGATTATGGAAATTTACCAATGAATAATTTTATAGGTAAGTCTTGTATTTATAATTGCAACAACACTGCAAAATAAGTTATCGCATAATAACTATATAGACTAACACCTATTTTTGATAGAGGTACAATTAATAGTGAAATCGTAAAATTCGAGTAAGGATTGAAGGTATTGATAACAGCTAGATTGTATTTACACATAATTACATACATAACCCAGAAAGATTTATTAGTGATTAAATAATGATAAATCTAATGTGTTCTGAATATAAAAAAAGGGAAGAAAAATACCTATCTCTGGATGCAAAAATAAATATGGCGAAAATTGTCATCAAAGACGCTATGGATAATTTTACCCACCCTGCAGTGGTATGGTCTGCTGGAAAAGATTCTACGGTTGTGCTGGACCTTGTAAGAAAAGTAGCCAGAGAAGAAAAATTAACCGTGCCGCCAGCAATACTTATAGACCACGGCCAGCATTACGATGAAACTTACAAAATGGTTAAGGACATATCAACAGAATGGGGATTCAAGCTTATTTATGCAAGAAATGAAGATTTTCTGTCAAAAATTAATGACAATAAAGTAAATGTTGATGACTTAAATGAGGATAACCATGAAGAGTTAAAGAAAATCAATTTTGACTTTAACAAGAATTATATTGAGTATAGTTTAGAAACCCTGGAGGGAAACCATCTCCTCAAAACAGCCCCATTTAACAATGTTATAAGGAAGTATAGATTTGACAGCCTTTATACAGGGGTAAGATGGGACGAAAATGAAGCCAGGTCAAATGAAGTTTTTATCTCTGAGAGAACTGATCCTAGCCACGTTCGAGTGCAGCCTGTTATAACTTTCAAGGAGAAAGATATATGGAAATATATGTATGATAATAAATTGCCCATACATCCATTATACTATAAGGGCTACAGGTCAATAGATGGAAAATATGATTCCACCAGAACCAGCGATAAGCCTGCATGGGAACAGGATCTGGAAAATACGGCTGAAAGGGCTGGAAGGGCACAGGACAAAGAAAATATGATGGACGAACTGAGAAAATTCGGGTATATGTAATGAAACCCCATATAATAATAATTTTAATGGATACTTTAAGGAAAGATGCCTTTGATAAATGGCTTAAGGAATACAGTGGCAAATACAGATCAATAGTTGAAAATTCATTTATATTTGAAAATGCACGGGCTCCTTCCTCATGGACTTTGCCATCCCATATGTCTTTGTTTACAGGATTGTACCCATCAGAACATGGAATACATGAATTATCAGACAAATCGAGGCTATTTGATGTTATAAAGGCATCTGGAAAATATAATGGGGAGTTTTTGATGGATTTAGCGAAGGAAAATGGATATTATACATCTGGATTTTCATCAAATCCAGTCTTTTCATATTCAGGTATTCCAGACCATTTTAACAATTTTGTCCACATTAAATCAAAGGTCATAGAACCAGGGAAAATATTGATGCCTGAAGCATTTTTGTCTAAAGAGGAACTTGATAAATACATGAAGATTAAATCAAAAGTAAAGGCAGCAAAATTTCTCCTCAAGAGAGCCCCTTTAAAAGCGACTATATACATTTTTAAGATATTACTCAAACACAAAGGCTATTGGGACCCAACATATAAAAATTATAAAGAGATCCTTGAGAGTTTTATAAACTTGACACATTTTGACGTTCCACAATTTGTTTTCTTCAACTTTATGGAGATGCATGAACCCTATATTGGTGGTTTTATGGATGTAACTGCCCAGATGGACTATATATTGGGCTATAAAAAATTAAATAATTTAAATTTAAAGAAAATGAAAGAAATATATTTTGCCCAGACAGGTAAAATAACATCTATATTTGATGCAACAATTTCAAAATTAATAGATGAAAAACAACTGGATAATTCAATTGTTATAATGACCTCGGATCATGGGCAGGGTTTTAACGAAAATGGATATATAGGACATGGAATATATAATTATGACGAAATATCCAGAATACCACTATTTATACATGCGCCTGAAGATCTAATAAAAAGAAAAACATCTGATAGATATGTAAACACAGGCCTGGTGAATTTATTTGATTTTATAAAAAATATAATAGTAAATGAAAATGTTGCACCTGAGAAGTTAAAATCTGATATAGTGTTATGTGAATCATATGGAATTCATAACAATATTCCAAGAAAATATGAGAATAGAAAAGATTTTAATCAAATTAAAAAACGGATAGATATTCCACGTAAGACTTTGTTTAAAGGCAATATAAAATTAACTTTAAGTGCGGGGGGGACTGTGGAAGAGTTCAATGGAAATAGAGATGATTATGAAGAATTGATAGATTATCTATCAATTTTTAACGTGGATAAATACTTCCATATTCCAAAAAATGAGGATGCAATCCAAACATAGAATAATAAAAATATCTAATGAAATAAGCTTTGTATAATATAATTATAAAAATAGGATGTAATTCTACAATATTATTGAGTTAATATTCTGCACTTCCCGTTCTATGGCAATCTTCCACAATAAACCAGCAGTTTCTCTTTAAACACATTGAAAGAGAATTTAGCAGCAATTTTTCCACCTTTACAAGTCAGTTCATACTTGTTGTTCAGGGCTGCTTTAATTCCATCTATGAGAGAGAGTACATCTATGGGGTTTATATATTCCACAGCGTCTTCCCCAATTTCATGGAAAACTTCTATATCGAAGGCTACCGCCGGTATGTTGGTTGCAAATCCTTCTACAATAGGAAGCCCCAATTCTACTTCTATGGTAGGGATTAATAAAACATAACAGGCATTGTATATCATGTTTATCTTTTCGTTTGAAATATTCTGGAAGGTTATACTATTTCCAACTGATGTCCAGACCCTGACAAGTATATATTTGTCAGTTAGTATGTGCATAGCCTTTTCTATTATAACGAGATTCTTTCTCTTCGTATCGGTGGATACAGACAATAGCAATGTTTTGTTACCAGGTAATCCAAGTTTTTTCTCAGTTTATCCTTACCCTGGAAGTTTCGGAAGTGAGACTCAGTTGGAAGATATATTGTTTTTATATTATCACTGAAACCGTATTCCAATAATGATTCTCTGACATAGTTTGAATTTGTGAGGACATTATCAAATTCTTTATATCTGTCTATATTTCTTTTAAGGAATTTCTTTGTAATAATTCCATTTAAAGAATAATTGGAATAGAGATCTGATCATATAAGTTTATAGGGGTTATCGCGTATCGTCACGTCCTGTGTTTCTGATTGTTTTAGTGGCGGTATTAGGGGGTCTGCATAATGTAAAATATCACATTCTTCATCTTTCAGTTTAGTCTTCAGAAACAGTCCACCAAAATAATTATCCACTTCTATCTGGAATTGGCGTTTTATACGATTTAATTCTGTACGGGTATTATATTCATCAAATACCGAGATATTTTGGCTGTCAACTTGACAAAGGTTCCTAGAATATAACCAGATAGAACTGGGTTTTTCAAAAGTGTTAATTACCTTAATCTTCATTATTGGATCACGTAGCGTAGAAATGACAAGCATATTAAGAAGGTTCCTCTAAATTTGGAGAGACGGACATGGCATACAGGTTGGGAACCCTTAATTGTTGGGGCAGTAACATATTTACCTTGGAGATAATAATAAACTATCCCCTTAATGGAATTACCAATGTAAGGAAAGTTACAATACTTATATGACATGCGTTATCATTTAAAGTAATAATATAGGATGTCTCACATTTCATGAGATATCAGGCAGATGTCGAACATTATTAACAAAATTAGGATAATGGGATATGCCTCCACAGCAAATCCCATTGATTATGGAGATCATAGATAATATTGTTTCGCCTGATAATAGGAAAAGAAAGTACACAGATAGACAGATAGTGAAGACCCTTATTGTATTGCAGATATTCAATATATCTTATAGATCAGACAGAATATTCCTCACAAACTATGAGGATTATATAAGAATGGCTGGTATTAAAGAAATACCAAGCTTCCAGACACTCTCAAGGAGAGCTAGAATGATAGACCTCCATGCTATAAACAACGAAATTACTTCTCTATATTCAATAGAATCAATTGCTGCAATAGATTCCTTCATGATCCATACATGCAAGCATTCAACAGCAATGAGGAGAAAGGCATGGAATAACTATAAAGATCTAGCATCTGGGTGGTCAAAGACAACTAAGGGATAGTCCTATGGGAGAAAATGCCATATGGCAATTGATGTTGATTCTCTCATTATAATGGAATGGCCTGTTACAAGGGGAAATATGCGTGATTCCCATGTGTCGCATAATATGGTGGATTCTGTTAGAGATTTCTCCTATATTCTTGCAGATTCAGCTTATGATGCATCGGATATTTATGATTATATATTTGAAAATACACATGCAATTCCAGTAATTGATACCAATAAAAGGAGGGGATAGTAAATGATAGATTACCATTAAACAGGAAAATAGGAATTGACCTGAGAAAAGAATATGCTTCAATGTATCCATTAAGATGGGAAATAGAACGTACTATCTTCAGCATACTTGAGGAGATT
>JAKAAK010000169.1 GCA_021797025.1 Thermoplasmata archaeon | reverse complement strand
TTGCTGAAAAGTTGGTTGAGCTTGAGGAAGTGTCCGAAGCGCCCATAGACCAGGAAGCCGAGGGTGTTATCCACATTGATGGGGAAGAAATCAATGTAGCACTAACCCCTGAGGAGCGGGAGAATTCCAAGTATCTTAAATTTTTATTTCATTTCAATGTGCTCGACAACCACATAACCGTTGAGGAAGCTGTACCTGGCAAACGGTCAAGGATATTCAATATATACGTGAAGCAAAACGGCAACGGAATCTTCAGATTATGGTGCGAGCAGGACGATTCCTATGAATGCTGGCATGTACGGGAAGCCTGGACATACCCGCAGGTGCAGAAGATGATGACACAGTATAAGGGAAAGGTGAAAATATGCCCAGTATGTGGCGCTGAGAACCGTGAGAGAGCTCATTATTGCGATAATTGCGGGGCGAAGCTGGAATGAACAAATGGAGATGAAATAGATGGAAGAAAAAATGGCAATTGAAAAAATAAGGAATGCTGTAGAGATAGCTACAAAGAAGATTATTTTGTTGGATGACGAGTATAACATCAATGAAAACTTAGGAGGTATTATACAACATGAACATCATCTCAATGCTATGATTTATCATGAAATGATATCCAGTGGTTATTTTTCGTTCAATGACATAATAATGGAATCACGCTATGTAGGTACCAAGGAGCGTGTAGATTTCGAGATAGATCATATTTTTAATAGTAATAACGATTATGAAGTTTTCTTTATAGAGGTAAAACAGATTCTTTATGATTATGAAAATGAAACTGAAGAGATACCAGTGGTTATAGACTCTGTGTTTTCTGATGTTAAAAAATTGCAAAATGATATCCACTCAGATGGTAGATTTCCAATGGTGCCGGTAATGATTATAGTAAATCTAACCAGATATCCTGTCAATTACCCTGATTATAAACCCATGAACAAGATAATAAGTCACCTCAAAAAATTACTTTCGGATGGGGAATATTCGGATAATTTCACCTTTATTATATCCGATATAGCCAGGGCAATAACAATTACTGCAGGGGAAATAAGGGATATAAAGCATGAAATATAATTTATTTTATAATTGTGTGGCGAAGCTGGAATGACAATCACTAACTTTACAGATAAACAGAAACTCCTAATTTTATATCCACTTTCTTTAGACGCTATACTTAGATCCTTAGATAATCAAGTTATTCTTGATCCCTTACAAAGAGATAATGTTATGATAATATACCGGAAATTGAAGAGAGATACATAAAAACTTATTATTCAATTATTGTGAATTACCATGATAATGGATACATTAATAGTAGATTTGTAAAGTTAAAAACAATAATATTAAAACAATATATAGAAATAGATTTATCGATTTATAAATTGGATTATAAAACAATTTGAATTTATTAGACCTAATCAAAAAATTACAGTGGATTAAAGATTTCTTTAGTCAACCTGAAACCCTGGTTTTATAACTAAAACTTCTGTTATAGGATGTCTATAATCTTCTACAGAACCTACATGATAAAAATGATTTTTCATTTTAATGTTAAATTTGTACCAATGAAGATCAAGTTGCTCGTTTTTTCTAAATTCATTTTCTTTCCATGATGATAAAGCAAAGCCACCTTCAAAACTTTCTAAAACCTTTGCAAGTTCTTCATCATCATAATCCGTCCAAGTTCCATAATAGTCTGTATGGCGCCCATAATATGGAGGATCGGCATAAACAAAATCATCGCCAGAAATTTGTTTTAACGTTTCCCTCCAATCTCCCTTTTTAAATTCCCAATCCTTCCCTTCTATTACGTGACTAACAAATTTAACTTGATTTACTATCTTTGTAATATACGCTGGTGCAAATCTCTGGCGTTTATGATTATATGGTGTATTAAACCCCCCTTTACCGTTAAATCGCATCACTCCATTAAAACATGCCCTGCTTAGGAATAGCAAGTCTAGTGGATCGTGATTTTTGTTAAACCTATTCCTAACCTCATAATAAAATTCCGCATCTTTATCTTCAAGTTTTTTACCCTCCTCTTCCAGGAAATCTCTTACCATTTTACAATCTATCTTATGCTCTTGAATACTTTTGTAGAAATCAATAATATACCCGTTAATATCTGAAGCAAGTGCCCTTTTTGGGGCGATGTTAAATAAAACCGCCCCTGATCCCAGGAATGGTTCAACCCATCTACCGTCCCCCTTCCATTTAATGCTTGATGCAATGAAATCGACAGACTTTGTTTTTATACCCTGACATTTTATAGGTGGAGCTATAACATGTCTAATTAGTAAAGGCGTAAATTGAGAATCGTTACCGTTTACATATCCAAAATTTGTAAGATTTATTTTAGGAGATTGATTGTCCATATTATGATATATATCAGATCTAATTAAAAGTTACGAAAAGCTATTTTTCTGATTCTTCTTCCATCTAAAATATCCCTCTAGATCTGAGTAAGGACGTGGTATGTTCTTTCCGTAATTGGCCCAGTAATCTCTAAATGTTGCCTCACCATAGCTAGAAAATGGGCCATTACCATGTTTAAAGTCATTTAAGTCTCCTAAAATTGAACCAATATTGGCAGTGTTTCCACTACCAGGTTTACATCCCGCAATCTTATACTTTTCTTGTACAACAAATTCAACATTTTTATAGGAAGGCATTAATGTATTCCTCTCACTGAGATTGACTTTTTTTGTAGACCGACTGCTTTCAGTTTCCCTATCATATACAAACCCTATTATCCAATGTTCTGAATATTCATCATATGGATACATTATATTTTTAGTGTTGTTTCTTAGAAAAGAAGTATATGAACCTAAGGTAAATCCAAACTTTGCATTCGGCTTCTTCCTATAAGTACTTTTAATATCTATTGCAAGTTTAGTTTTATCTTTTTTAGTTTTATAGAGTGTGAAATCTGGATAAACGGTCTGTTCAGATGATATCTCTAAGTAATAATTTTGTTCTTGTGCTATCTCCTCGATAAATGGATAAGAAAGAAGTTCAAAGACTCTTGACAAGATTTTACTATCTGTGCCTATACCATAAACCAAATCATCAGTAGATAGTATCCCTCTTACCAGCCAAGTTAGTTTATTATTCCCTATTTTTTTATAGAATTCTTCGCCAAAATTCATAAACTTGTGTATAATTAAATATTTAAGTATATATGTCATTATTATAGAACATTATTAATCTGTTTAGGCGACATATAGTTAAATAAAGAAAAACATATCCAAATTAAATGAAACTCCAATCCTTTGTTAAAATTCTTGACAATTATAGAAGGCAGAAGATACTTCAGTTACTGGTAGAGAAAGATATGTCTGCATCAGAAATATTCAAACGACTTGGTGATCTATCTCCAAAATATAGGCAATCAGTTAATAAATCACTCGATGCTCTAGAAAATGTAGGTCTAGTAAAGAAGTATTACTGTAGTAAAAATAAATCTATATTATATCATTTATTAAAAGAATCTTACTCAATTAATTTAAGAGATTTAGTGGTGGAATGAGGTTATATGTTAGAATAATATTATAATATTTTTTTATTCTGATTGTTTGCCAAGCTTTAACAGCCGCCATGTGCTGTTTTTCCTTTTAAGATCTTTAACTACATCTAGCATATGTTTTCACTTATATAACTAAAAGACCCCTATAAATATTTACCATTTGATATGATTTAGTTATAATATAGGAGCTCATATCCCTTTGAATCCTTAACATGCTTATTATTTATAGAATTGTTCTGGATTTCTATCTTCATATCAGGCTCCCCGAATAAATTTAAGATAAAATCATTGGAATTTATGCTCAGCAGATATTTCCCATGGATATCATTCAATGTCTCCTTCAACTCATAAAAATCATTCTCTGTGAAGTTGTGCCTGTAAAATTTTATTTTGTAATATGGAGGATCCAGGTAAAAGAAGGAATCTTCCGAATCATATCGCTTTATCAAATCCTTATAATCCAGATTTTCAATGGTCCAGTATTTCACATCATTGTAAATATCATCTATGTTCTTTCTGGCATTTGCCATCTTATTCATCCTGGACTTGACACTGTAGCCGTAATGGTTGCCCTTCCCTGCAAACGACATTAGATAGGTATAAACTCTCCTGAAGGCGTTCTCTGCACTGTCATCTGTGATATTCTTATACTCATAGAACAGCTTCCTGGAATTCAGTGAATATTCAAATTTTCCCCTTAATATATCCGGATGATTCCTCAAGGTTTCGAATATATTGACCAGGGAATTGTCTATATCGTTGTATACCTTATTCCTAGAATCAATATTCATTAGAACCTTCCCTGACCCGCCGAAGACATCTATAAATGCAGTTTTATTTGATTTCTTGTAGATCTGATCTATGTGCCTTATTAAATGGATCTTCCCTCCAGCATAGGGGAATAAAGACTTCATATCCCTATAACAAAAAATGGTTAATGATTTTTCATTTTTGCATACAGTTGCAAAGGTTTATAATTACTGGATTTATAGAATATTATGGCATATTCATCACTGAGGATTGATATGGATACCCTTGCTCTATTAAGAGAGATTAAGGCTAGAATGGAGAGGGAATATGTTAAGCCTTTATCCTTTGATTTTGTCCTGAAAAAGATAATAGAGAAAGAGGAAAGGAAGATAATAATTTTAAATTGAAGTTTAGATTTTTGGCCTTAACTTTATATCAGTTTCGTGGTATATTTTTCGTATATATTGCAATATCCTTGAATTGTATGGCCAGAGTTGTAGTCATCAATTATATTGTTTATGGTTCCCTTTATTCTTTTCATCACCGGATAATTGTTCTTTGTTTCCATTCAAATTTTTTTATTTTATCTTTAAATTCATGCTAGAATTGTTTTTTGTTATCGAGTTTATTAATAGGAAGAAGAAGACCTCCCGGCTCTTTTATATCTTTTCTCCTTGGTTCTTTTTTAAGGATTTCCAACATCTTCGAGCTCTCTTCATGTATCTTTCCGAGATCAAGTGTTAATCCAAATATATATAACTTCCGCTCATTAGAGATATAAATCCTTACTGGATTTGGGAATGGGCTCATAACCTTCTTATCTGAAAACACCATGTTGTATGCGATTCTTTGTGGTTTTTTGCGTCTATTCTTTCTGACACTGAAGCTCAGTTTGTCCAGCCTCTCATCAAAATGCTCCATGGCATTTCTTACATCATCCTTCATGATTTCACTGATATCAATTGACCTGAAAAGGTTAGATAGTGATTGCCCCCTCTGCTCTCTAAATTCTCTCTGATCTTCAGTTTCACCGTTTAATGTCTTCCTTGGCTCAAGCATGCGCTTCAGCTGAGCAGATTCGTCTATAACTGCCTTTATTAGCGAATGTATCTCTATATCTACCTGAATCACATAGCCTTTTTCTGGTACCTTGGTCTTTTCAAATATCATTTCTGTTTTGGATTTTATCGATGATGACAGCCAGTATATCTCCTCCAGATAGAGGCTTACTATCTCGCTTTCCGGAAAATTAAGTTTGTAGCTTTTTCCCATATTCATTCCTCTTTACGGCTTACCTGATTTAATAAATCACAGCTAAAAAGGCTATTTCTTTTTTGTGTGATATCTTTACTGTAATTTTCTTAATACATAAATTTAGTTATTACCTCATATTCTCCATGAACTGATTAGTATCCATTCCGGTAATCTGCGTGTAAATGCTTGTTGTAAAAACGCTTGAATGGCCAAGCCATTCCTGGAGCACGGATAATGGAACATGGTTCATTATGGCCTTGACGCCGAATGTATGCCTGAACTTATGTGCATGGATTTTAAATTTTAAATCCCTCTGCATCCTTTTTAGATATAAATCAACGGCCTGCCTCTTCATTGGAAAGATCCTTTCTTGAGATCTCATATCTACATGGAATTCTATAAAATAGGACATTATGGCATCCTTCAGGTCCCTGTGCAATGGAATTGTCCTTATAACAGGCCTGCGCCTCTTCAATGTAATTAAATCAATGGAATTAATATCAAGGTGAATATCCATTGGTCTTATGGAAAGCACCTCATCTATCCTTGCACCGGTCCATAACAGGGTTTTAAATAATAGAAAATACCTTTTGTGGTAATCGGACCTTTTTTTATTTTCCTGGATTTTATTTATTATCCATGACTGCATTGCCATGATCTCATCATCTGAAAAGAACTCCATTGGAATTCTCTTCTGGGATGATTGGATCTTCCATGACCTCGGAACAGGAACTATATTAGCCATATGATTGACAATTCATATATCTTTAAATAGTTTTCTGTCCATAAAATTTTTGGAATCGTGTATGTGTATATAAATAAACCATATCGTACATCATAATATGATTGTCAAAATACAGATTTTGTAAAGCAATTCAGTTCTTGATTATTTGAAAAAATCTATCAGAATAATAGAGCTTAAATCTTGATTTTTTCCTTATTCATTTCTGTATCAATTTTGATTATTTGGTTAATTTCATAATTATCAGAAAACCCAAACCCAATTTTATCCCATCTCTCGAGGAATTCAGACTTTTGGTAATCTTTATACTCAAGCCAATATTTACCTTTATGCTCAGTTAAAAGAGATTTTGTTTCATCTTTTGTTAAAACATAAATAATGGGCATATTATAGGCCTTACAAGCAACAATATAAAAATCTGCTATGATATCAGTTTTCTCCCTAAACGGCCCTACAGCTACATGCATTCTCGTGAAACTTTTAGTTTGAATTGTAATAGGTTGTTTTCCGTTTTTCCCATATGCTAGGATATCTATGCCTCTTGCATTTCTCGAAGTGGGGAGTACATTCCACCCCCATCTTGAAAGTTTATAACAAATAAAATACAAGCCAACATTGCCTGTAATTTGTCTATCTTTAAAACCTCGCTTATTCTGAAGGTCTTTAGTTTCATTCATTTTTTAACACTTATGCATTAAGTAAACTGATATTAAATATAATATTTTCTATGGGGTTGTAGGTCTATAATATTTTAAAAAATGTCTATTTAAAACACCCAAACAATTCAGTCCGTTTTGTAAAGCAATGAATTGATAATATTATCTTTCCCTTCTCACTATATACCAG
>JAKAAK010000168.1 GCA_021797025.1 Thermoplasmata archaeon | reverse complement strand
TTCAGCCTTCTGTACAGTCTGTTGTAAATCTGTACATCATAATCTGCAGACCGTGAAAATGCACGCAATGCAAGCATTTCCCTGGTTTTCATGTCAACCTCCTTGGATTTTTTAAGGCAGGTTTTTACTGTATCATAATCTGACGGGTCGGATAATACAATCACATTCCTGTAATTCTTGGCAGCAGCCCTTATGAGCGATAGACCACCTATATCTATATTTTCTATCATTTTGGATAAATCATTGGATTTTGAAGCCTCCACAAATGGATATAAATTACATACAAGAATATCGAAATCCAGATAACCATACTTTTCTAGCTGTTTGTTGCTTTCCTCATCTCTCTTTGATAACAGCCCAGAGAAAATAGCGGGATGAAGCGTTTTTACCCTGCCACCAAGCAGGTCATCAAAGCCCGTTAGAGTTGACGAGTTAATTGCTTCTATACCGTTATCCTTCAGATACCTGACAGTACCCTCTGTACCGTATATTCCATCCAGCTGGGTGCTGATGGCATCGAGAAAATCAACTAATCCGGTCTTGTTATAAACACTGATAAAAGCTTTCATATTACAGTATTAAAAAATGTGATAAATATTTATTGCAGGAAGAGACGTCAGCTTACAAATTATTATCAGTAATATTTTTGAATATTCAGTAATTTCTAAGATAGCAGACAAAAGGTTTAAAAACTTATACCTATGTTTGTCTTATGGAATCACAGTTAAAGCAGGAAAGGAATATCCAGGTAGAGGCAATAAAGCAGAGCCCTACAATGAGCAGAGAAGTAGAAATTGTTGAAAGAAAGGGAATTGGCCATCCTGACAGTGTAGCCGATGGAATAGCCGAATCCGTTAGCAGGGCTTTGAGCAAATATTACATTAAGCAGTACGGTAGAATATTACATCATAACACAGATCAGGTAGAGGTTGTTGGAGGACAGGCAGATCCAAAATTCAAGGGAGGAAATGTGCTGGAGCCAACATATATATTATTGAGCGGCCGTGCGACAGCAACCGTAGGAGATGAGAGAATACCCGTTAAATCCCTTGCCATAAAATCGGCAAAGGACTATCTGAGAGAACATTTCCCGGATCTGGATATAGACTCAGATGTGATGATAGATTCCAGAATAGGAAACGGGTCAGTAGACCTCAGGGGTCTTTACGACACGAGGAAGTTCAAGGCAAACGACACATCTTTCGGTGTGGGCTTTGCTCCTTTTACCGATACAGAAAACATAGTAAAACTTACTGAAAAATATATAAATGGAGACCTGAAGAAATCACTTCCCGGAATAGGATATGATATAAAGGTTATGGGATTCAGAAAGGGTAAAACAATAAATCTCACAGTTGCAGCTGCATATGTGGACAAATATGTAAAGGACCCGGATGAGTACAATTCCATAAAGGAAGAATTGATTGAAAAGATAAAGAATAATGCAGTTAAGTATACGGACAACGACCTCCAGGTATATGTAAACACGGGAGATGTAAAATCTGATAGCGTTTACTACCTGACGGTGACCGGTCTATCAATGGAAAACGGTGACGATGGATCAGTAGGAAGAGGTAACAGAGTAAACGGCATTATAACACCTTACAGACCAATGAGCATGGAAGCAGCTGCCGGCAAGAATCCTGTAACACACGTTGGCAAACTTTACAATGTCCTGTCAAACCAGATAGCCTCAAAAGTTGTTGAGGAAGAGGGAGGAGACATACAGGAAGTACTGGTGAGAATCGTTTCACAGATAGGCAGGCCGGTTGATGAGCCACATGTAGCGTCCCTACAGCTCATATATGAAGACAACGTTGATCCATCAAAGCATAAAAACAATATAAAGGCCATAGCAGATGATAAACTGGCACATATAGATCAGCTAACACAGATGTTTGTCGATGGAAAAGCGGACGTCTTCTAATTTTTATAATTTTTTATTCAACCCAATATATTATGAACATATGAGCTACCATTTATCATTTAAATTAAAACACAAAAATACACATTAAATTATTTTCCACATGAGGTAAGCATCCGAGAGATCTGAGTAATAATTTTTCAATGTGGATATAATAGAAAAGCCATTATTTTTATAGAATTTAATGCCACTTTCATTGTCTGTTCTAACTTCCAGCCTTACGGTTGATAATCCGGCACCGCTCATGACTCTCAATTCTCTACTCAGTAGATTCTGCCCTACGCCTGATCTCCTGAACTGCTTCTTAACTGCGAATAGAAGTATCCTGCCCTCTGTTCCAGAGTATTTTGCTCCTATAATGAATCCTATAACAGAATCATAATTGTCATAAACGATAAATGCCTCCGGCCATGTTTTGTACAGATCAAGTATGAGGGATTTTGTGTAATATTCAGATAGCGAGCATTTGATTATTTCCATGATGCTTTCGCTGTCCCTGAATTCGAATCCACGTACAAAGCCAAAAAATGAGTTTCCGGCGGCCATATGAGAATGTATTGATAAAGAATATTATAATTTTTCCAATTTCATATCAGAAATCTAGGTACCACAAGCATTGCGAAGAACAGGTTAAAAAGAACTATGGATGCCATTCCAACATAAAGGTAATTTTTATCATCAAGAAATGAAACCCAGCCTATAAAAACAACTGTAATAGGTGTGAATATCAGCACCCACAGGCCAACAGTAATGAAGTAAAGACCATCTATGGCGGAAAGCCCGGATAAAATTTTATTCAATGATACCGATTTTGAATCGATTCCATGTGCAAGGGCATAATTATAGTTTGACATCTGTGAGAGGGTAAATCCATCTCCTCCATTTTTCACAAACAGGATTATAACGCCTACTATAATGAAAGATACACTGATCAGCACTCCTGCCTTCAGGAAATAACTTATAATCACCTCATCATCATGATTTTTCATTTTTATCACTCCATTCTTTTCTCTTTGAATTATAAAATAGAATACTAATCAGGACTATAGATATTATTATTGAAATAAAGAACTGTATCATGAGCGAAAATGTAATTATAAAATTTATCATGTGCAGTCCCTTGAATACCATATCAAACCCGAGGAAAGATAAAATTGCAAAGAATATCCATCTTATATTCTCATTGGAAATTTTCACCAGAACTTTAGCACCGAAAAATGCACCTATCAGAACACCTATAGCTGTAGCGGCTGCAATGAAGAGGTTAATATAGCCTTCATACCAGTATATGGAACTTCCGGTTGCAGCTGTAATACCTATCATGAAATTGCTGGATGTGGTTGTAACTTTCATTGGCAGGTTCATAGCCCAGTCCATCCCAAGAACCTTTAAAGCACCGGATCCGATGCCCAGAAGCCCTGAAACAAAACCTGCGAAGAACATAACTATTTCTCCGAGCCACCATCTGACACCGTGATACTTTATTGTTTTTCTTAATCTTTCATCGTAATATGACCCCGTTAACTGGAATAACTTAGTGCTCCAATCGGGTTTCATTTCCGGGGGAACTTCCTTGCCTATTTTTTTGATTGTTGGAATAAGGGAGAACAGGAGAACCAGGCCGAATATTACATAAACAATCCAGATTAAATCCTGTTTATCGATAAATACCAGGGTCAGAGAACCGACTATGGCTCCCGTTGTGGTTGCTATTTCCAGTCCTATTCCAATTTTTATATTTGCTATTTTTTTCTTTGTATAAGCGCTTGCTGAACCCGCAGAAGTAGCAATTGTCGATATCAAGCTTGCACCCGCAGCGAAGATGAAAGGTATGCCATAAAACAGTGTAAGAACTGGAACAAGTACGGTACCTCCACCGAGACCAGTGAGGGAACCGATGAATCCGGCAATAATGGAACCAAAGATGATAGTAAGGAATTTGACAATTATCAGAATTAATGTCATTTGATGTTAATTACTTATCCATATTTATTATTTATTGAGAGATATTAAATTTATGACTAGAATAAATTATCAGTTGCCACAATTATTTCGGATCAGTATGGTGACTATAAACCTTAATATAAGGAATAAATAACAGTATGTAGAGCTATGGTAAAACATATTATGGAGCGATTTGATAGCTTTCTATCTTACATTGAGGCAATTTCAATATTTGATGCAGTCCATTGGAATTTGCCAGGATGTGAAATAGTAGAAGTTGAACATGCTAGCGGTAAAATTTCAGCATCCCGTATACTTTCCCCTGTCAATATTCCCGATAAAAATAAGGCTGCAATGGATGGTTACGCCGTAAATCATCAGGATACGGTGAATGCATCGGATCACAATGCTGCAAGACTTAGACTTGACGGAGTGAATATAGCTGGTGGAAATGCCGGATTGCCACTGAGAAGCGGGCAGTGCAGGGAAATTTACACAGGATCAATCATGCCAGAAGGAGCCGATGCCGTAATTAAGGTCGAGAATTGTGAACAGTCAGATGATTATGTTTATGTGTACTCACCAGTATTACCAGGAGAAAATATAGCATCTACTGGAGAGGACATAACCATTGGCAGCCCGCTACTCTGGGAAAAAGCTATTGTACGTCCACAGAATATTTCAGCAATGAATGCAGCCGGCATTAAATCCATCATGGTATACAGAAATATCACAATCGGTATTGTGAATACTGGAAGGGAACTTGTAACCGGGCAGATCAATAATTCAACCGGTGCCTTGTTAAGATCATTTTATCAAAATTCTTTCATAAATATAATAGACGGTGGGATAGTAGATGACAGCACAGATTCCATCAGGAATAAAATCTTGAATCTGGGCAGTAAATGCAATATAATCATAGTGACAGGTGGTAGCAGCCTTGGAAGAAAAGATCTGACAACAGATGCAATATCTGAGATTGGTAAAATGCTGTTTTCAGGTGTTGCCATAAAGCCAGGAAGAACTATTGCACTTTTTGATATGGATAGCACGCCTGTTCTATCGGTATCCGGGCTGCCGGTTGCTGCCCTTCTATCGTCACTTATTTTTGTAAACAGATATATATATAATGCTTTTGGGATAGAACTAACGGAAAAGGCGCCGGCTATCCTGGATGAAAGAATACACAATAAGACTGGATTTACAACCTTCCAGGTTATGGATACATTTGAAAAAGGGGGTGAACTGCATGCACGGCCGCTGGAAACTACTGCCTCTGGAAGAATATCCTCCCTTCTGCAGGGTAATTCCTTTACTTCCATAGACGAAAATCTGGAGGGCATAGAGGAAGGCAGCAGGATAATGATTAATGTAATAGGTGATATAAAATGGGAATGATTTTTCATAATCTTATAAAATTCAGGGATGCTGAAGAAAAGATAAGGGGCAATTCCATAAAAATTCAGGAGACTGAAAGAATAAATATACGTGATGCCAGCGGCAGAATATCCGCCGAGGATATATTCAGTGCCAGAAACCTTCCTCTATATTCCAGATCCCAGGTTGATGGATACGCTGTGATTGCATCGGACCTGGCTGGGGCATCGAGGGAATCACCTGTAGTACTGGAGCTCTCCGGTGAAACCAGTATAGGAGAACCCGCGGTTAAATTCCCGGGGAGTGGAAAGTGCATAAAGGTACCAACTGGAGGCGTTATCCCAGTAGGCGCGGATGCCATGGTGCCCTTTGAGGATACAGAAACAACTGGAAATAATATCGTATTCTTCAGGAAAATAGAACGTTTTCACGAACTTTCCAATTCCGGCATTGATGTAATAAAGGGTGAAAGGCTTCTTGGTAAAGGAACCATTATAGATCCCAGAAGTATTGCCGTAATGGCATCTACCGGCATCGGATATGTAAATGTAATCAGGAAGATCCGGATAGGCATAGTGTCAACAGGAAATGAACTGCTTTATCCCGGGAAAGAATATGAAGAGGGTAAAATTTACGAGTCAAACAGCATATCCGTATATTCTGAACTCAACAGGCATTCCGCCCTTGAAGTGAAGAATTATGGAATCATAATGGATGACTATTCAAAAATAAAGAATGCCATAGATAAATCCATAGAGGAGAACGACGTAACCATTACTATCGGAAGCACATCGGCCGG
The DNA here is from genome assembly GCA_021797025.1 of Thermoplasmata archaeon. The sequence goes on along the minus strand of JAKAAK010000168.1, from coordinate 1,099 downwards.
AGATCACGATATGGTCTACCTTATACTGGGGGATAAGCACCCCGGAATAATTTTCCATGGAATACGGGTTAAGCCCGGAAAACCTGCGATATTTGCAAAATCAGGGGATAAATTGATCTTTGGCCTCCCGGGATTTCCGGTCTCATCAATGATGATACTTTATTCCCTTGTTATCCCGGCGCTATTCTCCATAGCAGGGCACGTGTTTTCTTATACTGAAATAAATGCCATATCCGGGGATCACATTGAACTCCATCAGGGCAATACGGATCTTCTTCTATTAAAACTGGTAAACCGCGGCGGATCATATTATGCTTACCAGGTTCCGGGCAATTCAGGTTCAATATCAAGAATAAGCAGGGCAACGGGATTTTCCATAGTATGTTCAGAGTCATCATATCTACCACGTCATTCAAATTTGAACGTAAAACTGTTTACATCAAAAATTCCTGAGATCCTATTCTACGGGCAGTATCTGCCGGTCATGGAGCATATATCCGGAGAATTACTGGATATTTCAACATTTGTTGAAGCAGGGAAGAATGAAATTGTCAGATCCATGGAATCCGGGGATGCGGATGCTTATTTATGGAATTACAGGGAACTGCCAGATATGACCAATTATTATGATTCAGCAACTTTCAAAATCCCCTATGGCGTTGCATACAGGCATGGCAATTATAAAACCATGGCAGTGATGTACCACGGCTCAGGGCTGTATGAATATTCAGAGGGAATATCAGGATATGATGACATAACTTACCTTGACAATCCAGAAATTATCTGTGACTACGTATTAAATGGAAGATGTGATGCGGGAATAACATACAAACAGTATGCTGAACTCTATTCTCTTGAGTTTCAACAGATAGGATACATAACATTCCATGTAATTATAAATAAAGGCAGCAGGAGGTACGAAGAACTGAAAAATGCCTTTGCCTCCCTTGCTGGAGCAAATAAATGATAGCAATAATTTTCGCAAAGAAAAGCCAGAGACTCAGAGATAAGCACAGTATGGATCTATGCGGGGAACACCTCATAGACAGGGTTTCCAGAATAATTCTGGAATCGCATCTACTCCAGGAAATAATACTTT
>JAKAAK010000167.1 GCA_021797025.1 Thermoplasmata archaeon | reverse complement strand
TTATCCTTTGATTTTGTCCTTAAAAAGATAATCGAGAAAGAGGAAAGGAAGATAATAATATTAAATTAAGGTTTTATAATTTAAAGCATAAATATTGTAATTAATCTTTTTCGGCGGTTACAGTTAAAGCTAGTAATCTCATATAGTCTTCTGGAGTAATAGTTACGTACTTTATCGTATCAGGTTTGAAACGTGATAAATTTTCTTTCAATCTGCTGTATGAAACCATTTGGGGATAAAGCCTGAAATTATCAAAGTGATAGCAAGCTGTCCATTCTACCCCTTCCTCATCATTATCCTTTTTAGCGATTTCGCAGAGTTTCATTTCCTCTTCCAAACCATCATATAATAACTCACCATCCCCAACCACATACCATTCATTATTGGATTTATATGAAAAGATCATAATATCCCCTCTATGGAAATTCTTTACCGGGGTTAACCTGCGCCAGTGCCTATCCCAGCTTGCGGAATATTTCATCACCTTGCTTAAATCATTAGCAAATTCATTTATACCCAAATTACCAACATATGTGGTAACGTGTGGTGCTATTACAATATTAGGAGTATCTATCATTAAATATATATCAATTCTTATATAATAAATGTTTATGTTGTATATAAAGACCATTTAACATTTGTTTATAAATTGTTGTTATTCAACCTTGCAATGAAATCTTCCACGCTTATGCTTCTTACAAGATTCCCATTCTTCAGTATATCTGCATATCTCTGATTGAATAAGTATTCCTTTGCATTTACTGAAAAGCCATTTCCACCTATCACGAGGTAAGCCATCTTATATTTACCTGATTCGCCTATTATCTTTATCAGGGATGCTATTTCATAGATTACCTTCTGCTCAGCTGTACCTGGAACCTGCTGCCATTTCAGGCTCACTATAATTGAATTGTCTATAACAAAATCTGCCTTATACCTGTTATTGAATAGCTGATTGCCAATAAATATCTGCTTCTCATAATTATAATTATTGTACTTCAAAAGGCTCTCTATCATTATCTCCTGTCCTGTTCCTGTACGTGTACCTGATCCTCCGGGCATTATGCAACACCGTAGTTTGTTATTATCAGTTCCTTTATTGAATTTCTTTTGGTTCCCACTGAATTTATATTCCTCCTTGCATCCACTTCCAGGAGATTGAAATCTTTATAAAGTTCCTTTATAAAATCTGTGCTAGAATTGGACTCCATTACATACACTCCCCTATCTGACAGTTCCTGAAATGTTTTTGCAAGCCTCTCCTGATCCTTTTCATCGAATCCTGAATGCGTGTATCCAGTGAAATAGGATGTCTTGCTCAAGGGCATGTAAGGCGGGTCAAAATACACAAAATCGCCTTTCTTTGCATTATTAACTGTTAATTCAAAATCTGAATTCATTATAGTGCATGATTGGAATAGTTCGGATAATGCCATTATATTCCTTGAGGATGGCATTCCGGGATTGTTATATTTACCAAAGGGCACATTGAATTTATTACTGGAATTCACCCTATATAATCCATTATAGCCATGGCGGTTAAGATATATTAGAAGTGCAGATCTATTTGCTGGATCCTCTGTGGAATTGAATAATTCCCTGGCTTTATAGTAATCTTCCTTATTATTCTTGAATTCCAGATTATCCAACTCATCTATCAATTGTTGTGGATTTTCCTTGATGGTTTTATATAAATTGTATAAATCTTTATTTATATCCGATATTACAGATTCATTAATCTTATTTAATGAGTATAGCGATATTAGCAGAGCCGCACCGCCTATGAATGGCTCATAGTATGTATTGAACTTATCAGGAATATTCTTTATCAGTACCGGCAATAACTGCCTTTTCCCGCCTGCCCATTTCAGTATAGGCTTATAATACTCATTTACCAGTGATTCCATAATATGATTACCTGCTGTAAATATATTATCTTGTTATATAAATTAGTATTGGTCATTTATACATGTATCAGACATGTTATAACAAAAATACAAGGATTTAAATTTAAAACGTTTATACCATATCTAAAAATGGTAGATCCACTGGATATTAGGCACGGAAATAAAATTCTCTTATTCTTACTTGAGAAAGGAGAAATCAAGAAAACGGATTTGTTGGAAATTATGAGTTCTTCAGATTCTTTAAGCCGAAGTTTGCAGGACCTTATTAATACTGGGCTTATTGAATCCGAAACTATAATACAAGGTCGTAAGGTTATTCTGACAAAGTTAACGCCACTGGGAAGAAAGGTGGCAGAACAATTAAAAAAGGCCAATGACATATTAGAGGATTATAATAAAAGGCAAAATAAACAAAATTATAGCAAGTATAATGAAACAATCAAATGCTCTTTATGCGGCTATGAAAATCCAGAGAAAGCAAAATTCTGTCTAGAATGTGGAACGCGGGTGGAGTGGGGGTAATTTTATGGTAATAAGAATATTTACAGATCTGCAAGAAGGAATTAAAATAAATTGTATAAGAGGTGTATTTAAATTAACAAGATAGATAAAACATACTGCAAATATTGCGGTTCGGAGAACATAATTGAAGTACCGTACTCATCTATGGCTGGAATTACTAAAGATAAAGGAGTTGAAGGGGGACTCCCTATAATAAAAGGAAGCACATCAGTGGGCCATGAAAGTACAAATACCGTTTACAGAGACACTTACTTCTGCCCAACTTGTAAGAAAATAGATTGTTTGACAAATAATCCAAGCAAGATCGTTGAATATACATTAATGAATATAAAATGTAGAATAATAGCCCCAGATTCACTTATACAATTATTGTTAATGCTCAGGGTTAACCAAAATGATTTGCGTAGAATAATTGAAAGATTGATGAAAAATCTAAAGGAGCAAATAGACGAATTTATTCAAACAGGTGAAAACCCACATAACAATAATAGCATTGGATTTAATAAAAATATACATATAGATAATCGTAATATTAACGTAAGTGTGTTAATGGAAAACATGTACGGTAATTTAGTATTAAGGATCATATATGACGGTGGGCGTTCACAATGGGATTAGAGATGAAGTTCAACTGGAATGAGATAGTAAGAAAATATGAAACAAGTTCAAACCTTAAGCCGGATGAGGTCATACTACTTTTGTTAAAATTCGGAAAGATCTCTGGGAGAACGATGCTGCAAAAACAGGTTTTTATTGCTTATAAAGAAATCTTGAAAGATAGCGTTTCTGACTTGCTTTTCCACCCCGACCAATATGGTCCTTATAGCAGGTTAATAGCAGACGCGGTTGCAAAATTAAAAATTGAAGGCGACATAAAAATAATGTCGAAAGGGGAATCCCACTCCACGTATTATTTAACTAAATCAGGAGAAGATCATATAAATGATATCATCAAGAACAAGAAAATTAATGGTGTAATTCTTAAAAAATTGGAAGAACAGAAGAGAGACTGGGATGAATGGGCAACTGATGGTATAATACAATACGTTTATAGGAATTATCCCGAATATGCAACAAAAACAAAGGTTCCGAGGTTAAAATGGGAATAAATATAAGACCTGAAGAAAGAGATGAAACGAATTTAACCAGACTAACTATAGACTATAAAGCTTCTAAAGTGGAAACACCAAATAGATTTGTTAATAGAAATGATATAAATGCAAAAAACCGCATAGGTGCCAACATTCCTTTAACAAGAATGAGGAATATATTTGTTTATGAGGAATCAATAAATAAAAATGTTGTTGAAAATATCATAAACAAGAATGGATACCTGGCGGAATTCAGAAATAAAATTGATAAATTTTTTTCAAGAATTGAAGACAATAGATGCCTCAAGGCTGTTTTCCCAAAGCTGCCCGATGATATACGGAAAGAGATAAAAAATAATCCAGATTCTAAAATTTCAATTGAAATTAAGAACTTTTTATTAGACCTTTCGCAGGAATTAAAATCCGAATTATACATTTTCAACAGTGAAATTCTTGATAATAATTTTACGGATTTTCTGAATAGAAACGATATAACATATGCACCTGTATTCAAAATTAAGGAAGATAAAAACATAAAAAGAGACTTCGGTAAGTGGAGAAGTGCCAATTCTCTTGTCCCGTTTATAGGCTTCACCTACTCATCATACGCAAAGGCTTCGCTTTCGTATAAATACATAATCTCACAACTTGATAAAGTTCATGAAGCAAATAAAGGCATCATTATGGTAGATATACCGAGAACACCAAACCTCGAACCATATAAAGATATATCTGGGCCCCACTATTCGAGCTTTTTAATATCGGATATTTCTACGGAAATATATCTTTCCGGACATGGTAGCAGTAATAAGAATAACGCCAGAATTTTCGAAAAAGACAGCCTCACTGTACCTATAATAGGTAAAAATTACAATACAAATCAGCATAGAGGGGAAGATAGCATGTTTAACCCTGATAATTCTCTCAAAGATCTATTCTGGAGAACCTTAAAAGGCCAGAATACTAATATTGATATGGACAAAAATAGGCCTGGTTATTTATCAAGGGTTCATGAATCTTATATGACTACATTAGAATATGAAGAAATGAGAAAGAGTCTAATTAATAAGGATCTTAAAGATTATAGAAATTCCAAAATAGAGTTGACTAATTTATTAAAGAGCCAAAAAGTTTTGGAATAATTAGACTTGTTTAAAAATATAGTTCCACATACAGCAAACTTAACAACAATCAAGAGGTGAGTTATTTTTATACAAATGATGTTATAACATATTATCACTAATCCGGTGCTAAATAATATATATAAAATTCTTATAATATCATTAATGATATTTCATAGCACTCTCCTTGTGCCAGTTGAGAATTGGAATAAAATGAATATAAGTGAATGGAAAAGGGCGGAAGATGCCTCAAAGGATTATTTCTCCAGGCTTGGATTTACTCTATACAAAATTGAACCAAATATGAAAATAGAAAAGGACTTCTCAAGGCTGCTTAACATTCTACATATACCAGAAGACATCATATCATCTGGTGTTCCGGATTTCTTGATATGGAATAAAAAAATCTTCTTTTTTGTGGAATGCAAATATGGCAAGTCCCAGCCTAACGAAAACCAATCTAACTGGCTGGGAAAGTATGGAGACCAGGTCGACATTCTTGTATTAAGGGTAAAGGGGGATTTTAATAATTATATTGAGAAGAGCGATCCGGCAATGAAGGGCTTCAGCCACCTCAAGAATGAAAATATGAATGTGATCCAGACATTTTGGAGCACGGGCTGTGGAAAAAGATTTGGCAAGAATAATAAAAAACCGAAAGGGGAATCAAGACTCGTATCACATACAGAAAATATACATGTAGAACAACCATCGGAACTGGCATACCTGCAGCTAGCAAATATGGAATATGCAAATAGGAAATTAGTTGATTCCCGCATGGAGATCGCTCAAGTGCTTAGAAATAAGGACTTAGGCCAGGGAAAATATAGAACAGCGTATGAGAATCTGAGGAGATGCACCGATAACTTTTCTAGCATGCTAAACTACCATAGAGACAAGGCAATGGAACACTTAAGCAAGGTGATAAAGCCAGATATAAGGGAAAAATTATTAATCAGGTCCCGTCAGGAAACTGAAAGCAAGGAAATGGCATATGGTAAAAACCAGGAAGAACTGTATCCCTTGGACTTCAGGCCAGCGACAGATTATTTAGGGAAATCTGACAGGAAAGATAAATAGATATTGTGGTTATTAAATCCTGTATATCAAGTACTAAGGTTTATTGTTCATCGATTTTAAATTCTTTAGAGATACCCTATTCAATCTTTCCCTTCATCCTATCCGAATTAAAACTGCAGAGTATTTAACAGTAATAAGTGGTAAATTTTTTTTGTTCTTTGAAGAGAGATTAAGGTCAGAATGGAGAGGGAATATGTTAGACCTTTATCCTTTGATTTTGTTCTGAAAAAGATAATAGAGAAGGAGGAAAGGAAGATAATAATATTAAATTAATGTTATATGCTTAAATTCTGTTTTAAGTAATATATTATTCCAGATATAGGAAATATAAAGAATAGTAACCAGAGTAAAGGATTGATAGATAAAAGAATTTTGTTACTTCCCGTGTACATACCAACTCTCAGTATCGGCAATAAAATAATACTAATTGCACTACTAAATATTGCTATAAAAATTAACTTTACATGATCTGATAATATCTCAATAATATCCATGAATTTATATTCTTTTCGTATATATAAGCTTATACATCATTAAAAATTGATAAAAAATAGCCATTTAGTTGTAAAAAATAATTCCTCATTTTGTATCCAAATACTAACAAATACTAAATAATTTAATGATATTTTAAAGTAAAATCCCTCTAAGTGCGTCCCTTTCAATTTCTGGTGTAATCACCAGATAATATTTTAATGTGGTTGCAGCACTTGAATGGCCAAGCCTCCTGGCTATAATCTTTGCATCTACCCCGTGCTGCAATAAATATATGGCCAATCCGTGCCTGAACATATGCGGATGCAATTTTAATCCGATTTTACTGCCATACCTGCTTACAATCTCCCATGCCCTCTGCCTGGTTATAGGAACTTTATTTTGATTGTCCATTTTAAAGAAAATCGAACCTGAATTAATGTTTAGCATCCTTAGAAAATTGGAGACCTCAAGCAATAATGAATCTGATACTGGTATCCTGTTAATATAGCCATGCCTTTTCTTAACTGTTAAAACAATTTCCTTCTTTGAAAAATCAATATCCTTTGTTTGAATGCTGATAATATCTGATACCCTGCCTCCGAGCTCCCACATCATCATTACCAGAAGTTTATCCCTTGCCTTTAAGAAAGGAACTAGCTTTTTATTCAAATAATGGTGGTATTCCTCGTTATCTATTGTATTCAGCAGGGACTGGTAATCATTATAGCTTATATGCGGTGGAAGGTCATATTCATCCTTCACCCTCATAACCTCCTGAAATTTTTTAAAATTTTTATTTTCTATTTCAGACATTTCTTTACACCTGTGTATAATGTTAGTCATTTTTAAATATAAATTTATTCCTTCATGTTGAATTAAAATTCAATTCAAAAATGAGGTATTTAAAACTATATTGCAATCCAGTCCGTTTTGTAAAGGGATAAGTACTATTTTTATCTAACAAAAATAAT
>JAKAAK010000166.1 GCA_021797025.1 Thermoplasmata archaeon | reverse complement strand
ATTTTGCCCCTTTTTATAGATAACGATAATTTTATGAGAATTCCGTAGATGAATACCAGTACCCCCTGTTTTCCAAAAAGCAATATAAAATCATTATTGTCAGAATAGGCTGAATTGACAATGGCATCACGTTTTTCATCCTCTATTTTGACGTTTGATATCAATATATAGTCAAAATCATCATTGTATGTCACTTTGCCATTCCTATATTTCTGAATCATCTAAGAAGGGAATAATACAATCCTTTTTATTTTTATTGATTGAAAAGATATGGTTTGTGTTTCGAAGTAATATCAATAAATCTAATATATATCCTGAATATCTTAGTTAATGGATATACCGGATTATACTGACGAGCCTTTTGAATGGTATAAAAAAATGAGGAAGGAATCACCCATAATTAGATCCGGAAATACAATTCATGTCTTCAAATATATGGATATCTCTGAAGTACTATCAAATTACCATGTTTATTCATCCCAGTTCAGGGATCTTTTAGGCGGAGCACTGGCAGAAATGATGAACCAGAAAACAAGCCCGAGCATACTTATACTGGACCCGCCTATACATACTATCCTGAGAAATCTAGTAAGCGATGCTTTCACCCCTGCAACAATAGAACCATACAGGGAAAAAATAAGAAAAATAGCATCCAGACTAGTTGAAAATATGAAAGATATGGAATGGCAGGATGCTGTAACAGAGTTTTCCTATTTGCTTCCAATTACTGTTATTTCTGAAATGCTCGGTGTGCCCGAATCCGATTCAAACTTTTTCAGGGAATGGTCTGATAAACTGGCCACATCACTGGGAAGAGAACCTGATATTGAAACTCAATACGAGATGGCAGATTATTTCTACGGAAAGATTGACAGGAAAGGATTGAGAAATAATCTTATAAGCAGGCTTTCAAGAGTCGAGATTGAAGGCAGGCAGCTCACGGATAGGGAAATAGCAGGCTTTGCCATACTTTTACTTGTGGCAGGAAATGAAACTACCACAAATCTGATTACAAATGCTTTTTTGTCGATCCATGAATCCACTGGAATGTACAGTAACATCAGGAATAATCCTGGTATCATACCATCTGTTGTTGAGGAAACACTCAGATACAGGTCACCTGTCCAGTCAACCAGGCGTTATGCAAAGGTTGATGCAGAACTACACGGAATTGAAATTTTGAAGGATGACATACTAAATCTTTATCTTGGGTCGGCCAACAGGGATGAAACTATATTTCAAAAAGGCGAAATTTTCGATCCTTACAGGACGACAAAAAGGCATATGGCCTTCGGTCAGGGAATACATTTCTGCCTGGGTGCATCGCTTGCCAGGCTTGAAGCCCAGATTGCACTGGAAGAGTTTTCAAGAAATATAGTTTCTTATGATGTGAAAACTCCAAAACCTGCAGACAGGCTAGACAGCGATATATTGTATGGATTCAGAAAATTGTTGATAAAGCCCGAATTCAAAAAGATGTAAAAATTTTATAGCAGGTATTTTATAATATAAAAACTTACTTCCTATTTTTAAAGTTAAATTTTGCGTTTAAACCCAAGGACTTTATAAAATTGTGCACTGAACTTTTATGAACAAACAGGTTCCCGGCAAAAGGTTGTTTATACTCTATTCAGTAATTTTGATTCTCATGGCAATATCAATGCGAAGCACGAACAATATGGTTGTTACTACGGTTCCATTGTACTCAAAATATATCCTGAATTTTTCGTATATAGGAACAGCACTGGTTACAGCAATAATATATCTGGGAACTGTTCTTGCTACTTCATTCATCAATCCACTCATGGGCTCTGTTTTGAGGAAGAGAATGTTTATAGCAGCAAACTTTGTATTAACCGGGCTCATGGTATCCTATTATTTTTCCGGGGACATAAGTGTATTCATAATATCCTTTGTAATAGGATTGGCATACGGCATAATATTGCCTAACATTGTAACATCTGCGACACTGTATCCTGATAAAACAGGCAGAGAGAGGCTTCTAGGGATATATTCAGTGGGACTGAGTTTCAGTCTGGTGTTCGGGCCAAGTCTTGAAACCTATCTGTTAACAATAATAAGTTATAGAACATTATTTTTATTCTTTGCACCTCTGGGCCTTATCGGCATAGTTACATCCTTCTTCATGGAATTCCCGGAAAATAAAAAAGAGACGCATGGTGGATTTATTAGAAAAAATAAGGGATTTATTTCTTCCATACTCACAATTACTACATATAACGTTCCATTTGCCGCCCTGACAGTCTTTCTTGCAATATTTGCTGAGGCAAGATTCCATGTTAGTAGCTATATGGCATATTTACCGTTTGTTTTCTTCTTTGCTGTCTCCATGGTAACCAGAATGTATATAAGTATCAGGCCATTTAAAAACCTCAGAATGCCCCTTATATTTGCCCCTGCAATAACTGTTTTTGCCCTTGTAATGTTTCCATTTCTGCCGGATTACATAGCTTTTGTTGCCTTAATGATGCTGCTGGGAATTCCACATGGGTCCATATTCCCAGTATCGACAGTCGAAATTTCAAGGGGGTCGACTATTGAAGAAAGGAATGCAGTGAATTCTTATTATTATTCTTATAATATGAGCCTCTTCATGGTAATACCATTAATATTTGCGGCAATAATTCCCTATATAGGCTTTGAAAAAACATTTGCATTGTTAACAATACCTGTTCTAATATCAATAGCCATAATCTATAGGAAATACTGGAAGGATGATGATCTACTTGGCACACCAAAAATTAACAGAAAATTATAAAAATGACTTATTTTTACGATAACTAAAATTTCAAGTTTTGCTAAAAGAAACTAGATAATTTTCATTATCCAGCAATTACCTTTTCCTGGGATGTATAACGGTGAATTTATCATCAAGATATTTTGAACTATTTTTCCACATTTCCTTATCAAAGTCCTGCAAAATTATGATTAAGTCCAGCTTTTCTTCTAAAGAAAGATATCTATATTCATAATCCGGAATTTGATGCCCGGAGTAATATTTTCTTGTATACATACGTGCATCCTCTGGGAGTTCCCTGATTATATCTATAAAGTTTCTTCTTATAAATTTGGTGTATTGGAATTCATTAATTATACCAGCAATTTTTAGGGCTTTTAACATTCCATTTTTTACCATGGATGCGGGCTGCACACCTATATTTTTACTTTTAATTTTTCCACGGATATATATCTTCCCACCGAGCATACCTGATCCAATATATTTCCCAAAATTTATGCTGCTATTGGATAATACCAGAATTGTACCACCTGCCATGTACTCTCCGAGATAATCATCGAATTTGCCGTTTATAATAACATTTGGAATAGAAGCTCCATATTCCCGCATCTGTATACATGCTCTATTTCCAACATTTCCATCCACATAAATTTTCCCTCCACTCAGAGCCTGGCCCAGTACATCACCGGCATCACCGAATATTTTCACTATTCCCCCACTCATGGAATCGCAGCAATCGTCGGCAACATTACCCTTTACCATTATAGTATTATTCTCATTGAGATTCATGAGGCAATTACCAGCATTCCCGTACATTGTAATATTACGATGCTCTCCCGGAAATGTCATACCTATATATCTATGACCAGCAACATTATTTACGTATACGGGGTTACTGGGATACTTAACTATTTCACGGTCAACAACATTATAATCTATATTTGCTGCATCAATGCCTGGTTCCTGAATGTTATCCAACCTACCTCTGCCTACAAAATTCTCCCTTCCTGGATTTATTATCCCGTTTTTCATGGAAGAAATAAAAAATGATCCGGGTTCAAGGGTCCATATTTTGGCATCCTGGCTTATAATTCTTATCTGGCTTTCCTCGCTTGCTATGAAAATGTTATTATCGTCCTCACCTAGTATAGCGGGCCTGAGCTTAGTTCTATCGGCCATGGCAATCATGTAAATATCCTTGCCATCATCGTAGCCTATTATTAGAGTGTATGGTCCGTCCAGTACGCATCCCCTTGTCCTGTACTTAATTTCAGGGTCATCCACATTTCCTGACATTATTTTTAATGCAGTGATTAAATCATATTCTCCGATCAGTTCCTTAAAAATATGAGCTATTACCTCACTGTCTGTGCCCACAAAACTTGTTACTCCCTTTGATTTGAGATACTCTCTATTAGCGCCGAATGAACTGATGTCTCCGTTATGTACTATTGCTATATTAAAAGTGGAAAATGGGTGGGACCAGTATGGCAGATATCCAGGTGAATTTGTGGGCTGTCTTGTATGTGCCAGCCACATGTCAGCCTCTTTTTTATCCAAAGCATATTCTTCGCCAACCTCGTCAGGATATCCGACGCCTTTGTATACAAGAAGTGACTTTCCTGCGCTATATAATCTACCACTGCCCTCGTTCCATAGTGTTGCATTAACATCATCAAGTGATTTGCTGTTTTCAAAAACTATATCATAACAGCAGCTTTTTATTGATTTCCCATTTTCAATGTATGAGTTCTGTACTTCTATTCCATGTTGCTGAAGCAATGCCTGTAATTTTTCATCCTCATCCCCGTAAAATATTTTTACTGTGAAAGTGTTGGTTTCGTTCAGGTTAAATGATGCATATCCGGAACCCTTGTCACTTCCACGGTATCGAATATAATCAAGGCATTTAACAGGTACACTTCCGGAAATCTTCCCTGAATTCTTTTTTCTCATTATGCCGAAGAGGCCGCAGCTGGAAGGTGTATAGTTCATGTGGAACCCGCCTCCGATACATTAATTTTCCTTGCGATATTATTATCAAGATTTATTGACCTCAGCAATTCCGTATTCCCAACAATCGAATACTGTAAATTGGCTATTCCCATTGCACCTGAAATCAGACCAATTTCCTTTTTTATTCCCATGAGAAAGTTAACAGCTTTTTCTCTGATATTGCTGTAACTATTGTTTAATCCAGCTTCAAATATTTTATATGAAATTATTACAGAGTCGCAGCCAAGTGCAAGGTACTTAACTATATCCCCTGTATTTCTGAAGTAATTGATTTCCCCGATGATATCATAATTTTCACGTATACCTCTATCTTTTAACTCCTGGTCCAGAGATGCTATACTTATTTCCATTTCAGTATTATTCCTGATAACAAATCCATCCATCGTATAATTCAGTTTTCCGCCGGTGGAATAACTGTGACCCTTATATTTATAAACGGTGTCACCGGTTATTGAAATATCACCGAAATCCCTCTGAGGATTATCGTCTATTACCATAGTTCCTGTGAACATAGCAGCCCAGGATAGCGCATTTTTGATTTCTTTATCTGCACCGCTGACCTTGATCATCACAGGCATTGATATGTTTATTCTTCCGCCGCACAGACAGAAATTAAGGTTTATATCCTCTCTGTAAGGGTCTATGGATGGTCTGGTGACCTGCGCACCATCAAGTCTTAGCCAGTCTATTATTCTGGAAGGCAATTCAACATCCGGTGGTGCGTTGCTTCCCATACTGCTTATAACTGGCTCTCCCTTAATTATAAGTTCGTTTATATATTTTTTATCAGGTTTAAACATTCCCTGGTCAAAATTTAAATTTTCAGTTGACTCAGAATTAATTCCCAGTACTTTCAATGTATTTTTGGATAGTCCTTCTCCGCACAGGAGGGCTGTATTGCCTATAAGATCTTTCATAGTTTTTATTCCGAGTACGGACATCATTTTTTCTATTTCCATTTTAAAACCATTAACAAAATTAACAGTATGGTTTACACCATAATCCAAATCAATCATTGTTTTATTGTCTGCCTTATTGGTTAGTGCTGCAGGACAGTATCCAAGATTGCATTTCCTTACCATGACGCATCCCATTGCTATTAGTACAGATGTTCCTAGACTTACCACATCTGCGCCAAGTGCATACAGTTTTATTGCATCGGTAGAATCCGAAATACGCCCGGCAGCGATTATACTGAAATTCTCTCTTAAACCTTCCCTGACAAGTATGTTATGCGAAGAAGCTACGGCCATTTCAACGGGAATTCCTAGACTGTCCCTTACAGTTACTGGGGCGGCGCCTGTACCTGCCCCGTGCCCATCTATGATTACCCCTGCCGCCCCGGACCTTGCTATTCCCGTTACTATGTACGGTATGTAATTGGTTGCTGCCACCTTCACATAAACAGGCTTTCCTGACATTATTTTCAATGCTTCTATGCGCTGGGCAAGGTCCTCTATGGAGTATATGTCATGATGCGGCGCAGGCGAAATGGCATCGATCCCCTCGGGAATTTTTCTGGCAATTGAGATATCGTGAGTTACCTTACTTCCTGGCAAATGCCCTCCTATTCCCGGTTTAGCTCCCTGACCTATCTTAATAACTATACCGGCACCTGTTTTTAGCTCATCGTAACTTACACCGAATCTGGCAGATGCCCACTGGACAAATATCCTTTTTGTATCTGTAACTGAACCATAAAGCCCGCCTTCACCTGTACCTGCCATTGTTTTTGTTATCTCGGCAGTTTTCGCTATAACAATATTAGGATTTCCACTGAGGGCACCGTATGACATATCACCGAGATAAACCGGCACGTCAAGATCAAATCCTGCAAGTGAAGATTCTGTATGTGAAAGGTTTGTTGAATTGTATGTAAACATATTAGTATTAAAATTAATTCTGTCAAGAATACGAAGGCTGTCTCTATTTGTCACAAAAATTTCAGAGGACTCAGGTGAATATGATAGTTTTCTTATGTGGTTTATTTTTTGAGTGGACCAGAAATCTTTAATACTTCTATTTGGCATTTCTATATACTTTGTAATTACCTTGCCCATAATAGCATGATAGTAAGTATCTATCTATATATAATTTTGTAATTTATTCCCTTTTATTATTTTTACTGGTAAACTATGCATTTCAGTAATATGTTCATTAATATATGTTCAACTTATTATCTCAGAGAATTCGTAAATACAGAAAGTAAATGCGTTTGTTCATAAAATTGATATCTAAATTTATTCAATAAAATACTTAACATTAAATAGAGCTATCAATTAATAACACATGAAATCTATTTGTCCTTTTTGCGGAGTCGGATGCGGATTAGAGTTATTGCCTGTTAATAATATAATTACCGCCGTAAAACCCACACCTGAACATGTTGTCAGTCAC
>JAKAAK010000165.1 GCA_021797025.1 Thermoplasmata archaeon | reverse complement strand
CAGTAAAAGATTACTTTCTGAATATAATAAATGCACTGAAGGATTCCAATATATTGAACAAGATACTTCCAGTATCCTCCAAGGATGGATTCGGCTTTGAGGATGTATATACGGGTATGTCCGATTTCTTCCAGGGAGGAGACGATACAGATACCATGTATAAGGATGATTAATCAATATATTAAACGCATTATTAATTAACAGTTTTACTATCATGGTTATAATATGAAGGCAAGAGAACTTGTTGATTTCATAAAACTTGAACATACGGTATTCGATCTTCCATTTATTTATGCTGGAGCAATAATAGCATCCGGTGGTTCCTATCATGTTTTGAAATACATAATAATTCTTATAACTGCCACAAGCGCAAGAGGCGCAGGAATGTCCATAAACAGAATAATGGGGTTGCGATATGATAAAACCAATCCAAGAAAGAGGGACTGGTCACTGGTAAAAGGCACAATGAAGCTCCAAAGTGCATACATTTTCACTGCCATACTTATATGGGTATTTGAAATTTCCACATATTTTCTGAATGATGTCGTTTTTTATCTTTCACCTGTTGTGATATTGTTTTTCATAGCGGATCCATTATTGAAGAGGGTAACTGCATGGAGGCACCTCTTCATGGGCTTTACCATTGGGCTTGGAGTTCTCGGCGGATTCCTGGCCATAACACCAGTTTTCCCGCCATTGATAATTTACATTACTGTTCTTATTTCTACATTCTGGATAGCCGGATTTGATATTATATACACTATACCTGATATGGCTTATGACAGGAAAAACAATCTGAAAACTCTGAATGTGAGGTTCGGTCTCAGGAAGGGAATGACCATTTCCTATATTTTCCATATATTTACCATAGTACTTTTTATCTTCATAGCATTTCTGGTCAAAAATATTTATTATGATTTCCTTTTAATTCCTATTATAGGATTAATATTTTATGAGCATATTATTATAAACCCATCAAATATAAAAACAATCAGGATGTCCTTCTTCAACGCCAATTCGTTTATAGGCATTATATTCCTGATCGGTATGATAATATCATTTTACCATTAAATTAGAGAACAATTCTCACATCCACTGCAAAGGCCCCTTTTTCATTAACGATTAACGGATTTATATCCATTTCCTTAATATTCAGATCTATGAACATGTTTGATATCTTTGAAATGGCACTAACCGTTGCATTTACATCGTAATTGCTGTTTCTTGCTCTGAGCATATCCAGAATCTTGCTCTCCTTTATCATCCTGTATGCTTCATCCTCCGAAACAGGGCATATACCATAGCTCAGGCTTTTGATAACTTCCATGTAAACGCCACCTATTCCTACCACAATGGCTGGACCAAATACAGGATCGTTTATTCCTCCTATAAATATTTCCGCTCCTGAAATCTGCTGCTGCATTATCACCCTTTTATAGTTGAGTTCTGTAAATGCCTGTGAAACCATATCTTTCTCCACGTTCATGATAACCCCTTTTACATCTGTTTTGTGTACAGGAGTATCCGGGGAAATTTTCATGACAAATGGATATCCAACTGTGTCTGATCCAGCCTGGGCTTCGTCAACATTTTCTGCCATAGCGTACAGAGGGGTTCTTATGCCGTATATTTCCATAAGCTCCATTGCCTCGAAATCCCTCAGGTAGGTCTTTCCCTTGACGAGGTCAGCAGCCTTTCTTATGGGATCAGGCGTCCTGATCTTTTTTACAGGTTCCGGCTTGTCTACCATATATTTTATGGATTTGATGGCATCCTCAGGAAATATAAATGATGGCACCGATACAGAATCCAGAAGTTTTGCAGCCGCATTCTGATCTAAACCCATGGTAATTCCTATTACCCCCTTTCCACGATAATTTACAACTGCCTTTGCAACATCAGAACAGGTAACCATTGGTAGTGACTGTACTATAACTATTTTTGTACAGTCCAGATCCTTTACTATTCCCAGAGCGTTGTTATATCTGGTATAGTCAGCGTCACCGGAAAGGTCTATTGGATTTCTTGGTGTACTCTGCGCAGGTATTACACTGAGCAGCTCCTGCTTTATCCTGTCCGGAAGTTCTATTTCCTTTAGTCCTTCTGTGTCTATTGCGTCGGTTGCAAGCACACCGTGGCCCCCTGAATTTGTTATAATAAGGATATCTCCTGTTACCGGCTCTGAGGAGAGCACTATCTTTGCAAGATTGAGCATATCCTCTATATTATCAACAAAGATGCCTCCTACGGTTCTCACTGCTGCCCGGAAAATATCTATAGACCCAGCAACACTGGCCGTATGTGTCTTAACAGCAGCTGCGCCGGTTTTGCCTATTCCGCCCTTTAGGAATATTACCGGCTTTCTTCTTGTAACATCCGGTATAACTGATAGGAATTTATTCCCCGATGAAACACCCTCCAGATATGAAAATACCGCCCGGGTTTCAACGTCCGAAGAAAGGAACTTCAGGGCATCTGTTTCGTCCACATCTGCCTGGTTTCCAAGACTTATGAAATAGCTTATTCCTACATTGGATTCCTGGGCCCAGTTAAGCATGTATACACCGAGCCCCCCGCTCTGTGCAACAATTGCAGCCTTTCCCCTTTTTACATCTGCAAATGCAAATGTTGCATTAACTTCCGGTGTTATTAAACCAATAGTGTTCGGACCAAGTACCCTTATATTATTTTCCCTTGCAGTTGCCATTATCTTATCTTCGAGTTCCGCACCGTGTTGATCAGTTTCCTTGAAACCTGATGTGATAATTATTGCAGCGCCGGCCTTTACTGCTGCTGCATCCTCCATCACCCCGGGTACAGCATCCCTTGGAACAACAATTACTACGAGATCAATAGGTTCCTTGATATCTCTAAGGTTTTTATATACGGTATAACCGGATATTTCGGTACTCTTATTATTTACGGGATAAATTTTACCAGAGTAAGATGATGCTATATTCCTTAAAATGATATTGCCAACCTTGAGGCTGTCAGATGATGCACCAACAATTGCTATACTTTTAGGCTTAAATAACTGTTCCAGCATAAACTATTATTTATCATGGGGTTAAATAGTTTACCTATTGGAACTATAACATTTCAACGCTTAAATAATATTTATAACGATGTTAGCCTGTTAAATAATTTACCTATCATAACTATACCGGAAAATCCTCTCCGAGGTCTCTGGTATCTATAATGTCTATGAACTGACTAATCATTTCCAGGGACTGAAAGTATAAACGCTCAGAGTAGGTGGAAGATATGTCAGATACCACCAGGCTTCTGTACTCACGGATGCTGGCACTTACAGAACTGATGAATACATCAGTATCCGTAAAAAACCCGCCGAATAATATTGTTTTTCTTCCCATATTGTTCAATATGTTTTCAATGTTGCTCTGAAAAAAAATATCCTCCCTATGAACATTTATTTCATTTTCAATGGCTATTTTTCTATTAAATTCCTTTATAAAATTTTCATCGTAATCAGATCCCGGAGGCATATTCTTCTTCCTGTTTTTTTCCTTGAAATCCCGTATCTCTTTTAATTCATGATTGCGAATATCATAATAGAGTTTTCTTCTGGTGAATAGAACAGGAATATTATATTTAGAAATGAAGGAATTCATATAATCCATACCCATCAGAAACTCCATTTTGCTGAACGTATGCCTGAAAAAGTCCGTACTGTAATTAATCATTACCACTGCAGTATCATCCGGATCTATCATAATCCATGATGCTTGAACTGTATTTCTAATTTGTTCAATAAATTATATATAAACTTACATAATACAGAGTGTGCGGAGATTGCCGAGCTAGGAAAAGGCGATGGATTTAGGGTCCATTTCCGCAGGGATTCGTGGGTTCAAATCCCACTCTCCGCATTTGGGAGTTTATTTTTATATAATACAATAATTTGAGATTAGTTTATATACGCTGTAACAATATTTTTTCATGAATGGATATGATAGAACGAAAGATTTTTTTTCCAAAAACTCTGATTACTATTCAAAAAGTGAATCCCATGCAAGAGACAATGATCTAAATATTCTCATGAATATGCTTGAACTGAATAGAGATATGATCGGGCTTGATGCAGCCACTGGTGCTGGTTTCACTGCAGTTAAATTGGCACAGAAAATATCAAAAGTTTATGCTCTGGATATGGTTGATAAAATGCTCGATGAAACCAGAAAGCTTGCTGAGGAAAATGGACTCAAAAATGTAATTACGGTCAAAGGCTATGTTGATTCTATGCCATTTGAGGATGAAAAGTTTGATATTGTTACATCCAGGAGGGCCCCGCATCATTTCAGGAATAAAAATGAATTTGCAAATGAATGCTACAGGGTTCTGAAATCAGGTGGCAGGATAGGAATAGACGATATGACCGCACCGGATAATATGATAAATAGTTTGAATAATATGGAGAGAATGCGTGACCCATCCCATATGTACGCTGCATCCCCGAAAGAGTGGGAAACAATTTTAGAGAATGCTGGATTCATCAATATTAAAAGTGAAATCTATAGCAGGAAAATTACGTTTGAACAGTGGTTAAATCCAGTGGATAAAAAATCAGATGAGGGTATAAAATCCCTTGAATATATTATAAATGACAGAAGTGGGTATTCCTCTACAATCCGGTGGGATGGAAAATCGTTCTACAAATCATGGATTGTAATTACAGGTGCAAAACTTTAAAAATGGTCAGACTATTAATCATAGATTACAAAAATTTATAACCCATTATGCATATATTTTGTAAGGCGCAATATGACACACAGAGAGGAAACACAGATGGATGTTAAATTCAGAATAAAAAATCAGAGCTGTTCGCTCAGTGGTTTATATTCGGAGTTCGGGATTAATTCAAGAGTAATAAAGAAAGAAATAAAAGACGGTGTCGTTTATGAAATTGCAGAGATTTATTATAAAAATAATGACCTCGGGAAAATACTTTCGTCAATTAAGGCAAGCAGTGAAGTTCTTAATGTTGACACTTTATACAGTAATGATAATATTATGATAATAAAATTGGCCACTGAGGAATGCCCAGTACTCGGCATAATAAAAAAATACACCGGGGAAGGGGATGCATCGTTTACCAAGGAAGAGAAAATAGAGAAAGGGGAAAATATATGGTATATGTCAATGACCAGTATGGAACTGGTTAGGGAGCTCTCTGAAAGATTAAAGAATGCAACAGGAAATGACGTATTAATAAATATATATAAAAAATCCAAGGTAGACAAAAAATCACTTTTCATTGTAAAAGAGGCATACGACCTTGGATTTTTTGATGTTCCGAAGAGAATTAATCTCATGGAACTTTCTGCAACACTGAATATACCTCCAACAACTCTGGACTTAATTATACGGAAGTCGCTGAAATATTTTCTGGATAGTGAAATTGCATCTGTAAAAAATATAACGGTAGACAGAGAGTAGATCTTTTGGAGGAATATAAAAACATAATCATCGGTGCAGGCTACTCGGGATTGAATGCTTATTATACTATAAAAGATAAGAGTAATACTTTGCTAATGGATTCAAACGGTGTCTTTGTTTATCATTCAAAAAAATCAGATATAAAAATAAATATTCCACGCGCTGTAAGTGAAAAAGTGGTTAGAGTAAATATGAATAATTATTCAGTGGAAACCGATGAGCATGAATATCGTGGGGAAAACATTGTTATTGCAGCAGGATGTTCCAGAGAAGGACAGATAAGATTCATGGACAATGTCAGGTTTTACGGGAATCATTATATTGCTTCTGAAAATGAATTTGATGATTATATTCTGTTGCAGTATATATTAAAATTAAATAAAACTGGAATAAAGGCAGGTTATAGTGGTAGCTTTATGAGTTGGTTGGGGGAAGATGTTGCAATCGCCGTTAAAAATTTCCTGAAAACCGCAGGAATATCTATATCTCCAGAACCAGATTTCATTTTTCCACGCTGCAAACCTGCGCTGTTTAAAAATTTCCTGAAAGTTGATAGAAATTTCAAGGTAAAGGATGGTATATATGCCGTTGGAGATATTGTTGACTCGGATATAAAATTGGGAGAGCTTGCTATGAGAGAGGGTACCTTCGTCGGTTCACGCCTCAACGGAGTTATGAATGATTTCAAACCGGTATTCATTTCAATTCTGGATAATTTTGATGGGTCTGGCATAAGAATTAAAAGTAGATATCCTTGGGATATTGAGGAATCATCAGTACATACAGGATATATATATTCGTTAATGCCTGCATTTCTTTCTAAATATTACAGAATCAGAAGGGGAAAAATGGGGATTATAAGTCATTTTTAATCGAGAAAAATTTTTAATAAGGTTTATTAATTTGCCATAAATAGGGAAAGATGTGGGATCCTGGAGGGACAAAAGATGTAAAAAGCAAACTTTACATCGTTTTAAGATTTCTCAGAATGGAGCAAACTTTTTTCAGCCTCCCCATGGCCTATCTCGGTGCTTTTCTGGCGATCCGTGGTATACCTTCTCTCAGAATTTTGATACTAATTTTCTTTGCACTTTTCTTTATAAGGATAGCGGGGATGACAAATGATAATCTCGCCGACAGGTTCATAGATGCAAAAAATCCCAGGACAAGAACAAGACCTCTGGTTACCGGTGTCATTACAGTAAAAAATGCATATACCCTGATAGCAATAGGTCTTGTTGGTTATTTCATTTCAATTTATTTTATCAATATTGTGGCGTTTTCAATATCACCTCTTGGTGCTCTGGTAATAATGAGCTATCCCTATATGAAGAGGTATACTTCATTTGCAAACTATCAGATTGCTTCTATACAGGGACTTTCGGTTATGGCAGGTGCCATAGCAGCCATCGGGGCACACAATCCAGTTTATATTATAGATAGAATACCATGGTTTTTCGTTTTCGCCACTATATTCTGGGCCCTGGGATTTGACTTATATAACCATATACCGGATATGGAATATGATAGAGAAAATAACCTTCATAGTTTTGCCACACTTCTCGGTGTAAATGCGCTAAAATTTGCTGGGATTAACCAGATTCTTTCGGTTGCTCTTGCATTCGGTGGAGATATTGTATATCGATTGAACATTTTATCTTATATCACAACAACATTTCACGGGGTTATCATGCTGACTGCATTCATGCTTGCCTATA
>JAKAAK010000164.1 GCA_021797025.1 Thermoplasmata archaeon | reverse complement strand
GGACTTTAACATGGTACCCATTGCCGTTGCTATGCATGAGTATTCTATTACGAATTTATGCATTGTATTATTTGTTGAGAACATATCCTTTATTGCTCTTAATTTTATACTGTTTATTAAGTTTTTCATTGCACTGTTATATGTTGATTTATAGTCAAGGGTAAACTCATTGCCGAGGAGTATTTTAGATGAATTTATGGGTACTATGTTTGCATATATGTATGAAATGTTTTCTGAATTATTATTATATATTATATCACCTATTTCAACCCTGTAATCTTTGAAGGTATCTGTGAATGCTATTGTATACTTTATATCTGAATTGTTGTGGCACTGTAGAAGATAGTTTGTATTGTTTGTTCCTGTATAATTGTATCGTGATGCCCTGAGTGTATTATTTTTTATGTCACTGTTTTCATATGCCTTTACACTGTTTATTGATCTGCTGCTTATTCCTCCATATTGTATGTTCCCTGACTGTGAGATATTGAAGTTGTTCATGTATGTTATATTCCCTATTTTAACATATTTTGTTGTGCTGGTATTGTTATTTATAATATTAGCACTATTATGGTCAACATTGTCTGAAAATGCCATCATGACAAACATAAGCACTATAATTATTGACAGTGCTATAATATACTTTTGCTTTATATAAAAAAAACACATGGTTATATATAAAGGTTTGGTACGAATATCTGTTATAATATTGATATTATATTAATTATTCATCATCCTGTTGATAATAATCTTATTATTATCCCCAATTACAATACTGCATAGGGAATTAGTATGTATGCCCAGACCAATTTCAATTTAATCAAATAATATTATCCTGTAATATTCTGAATATAGAACCCACAGAGTCCATATTCAAGTTGAGTAGTAAGGCAAGATGTTATGTTCTATATATAACAAAAATTGGCCAGAATCATTTGGTAGGCATTACATGTTTTCATATATCTGAAGCCAGATATAGCCTCTTATAGTTTTTATTAGTGCAGCGAAATGGCATTAATTTTCATGTTTAACCATGAATCCAATTTATTGCCCAGATCTGATGGGGTGTTATCCCATACTGAAAAATCGGAGAAATGATTATTTCCAAGAATGCCTACTTTATCCCATTCTATAGTTAAGGAACTCTGGGATGTGTATGTTTTCAATGTTTCTTCCATGGTAAGCTCTTCCTTTCCGTTATAAATTTCAGTGTGCTTTCCTGTGTAGGTTTTTCTGAATATTGAGGAATAGAGTCCGTATATCGGATTAAATGGTGTTACCGGGCTGTCCGAACCGTTAGAAACTGGGATATTATTCATCATCAAGGTTTTTGCAGGAAACAGGCATTTTGACTGATTCTTTCCTATGTTTTCTGTAAGGCCATCGCCTATGAAATGTATAAATGCTAGCTGGGTTTCAACACCCACTTCCATTTCTTTTATCCTTCTGATGATATCCTTATCCAGTTTATAGCAGTGAACCAGAGTATATGTGGATGATTTTCCATGGCTTTTAATATCCTCTATGACATCCAGCGCTGTTACAATTGCCCTATCCCCTATGGTATGTATGCTTATATGCTGCCCTGTCTGGGATAATATTTCCAGGGCATTTCTGAAATTTTCTATATCCCATAGCGGAATTCCTTTATTTTCAGTGTTCTCAGGTTTTGCATAATTATTCCTCATCCATGCAGTTCGTGAAAGTATGCTCCCGTCCATGAACATTTTGAACCCGGAAAATTTCAACCGGTCATTTTCATGCACCTGTTTCCATAACTGGATTTTTCCCTTAACGTCTTTCACTGAATATACCGGCAGTACAAGGGCGATTCTCAGTTCCAAGTTTCCTTCCTCCGATAATTTATTCAATGCTGCAACACGGATTTCCTCGTTAACATCGTTTCCTGTTCCTCCCATGTCCTTTACGGTGGATATGCCATTATCCTTATACTGTTCCGCACCGAGTTTTATTGCTGTAATGTAATCATCAACGTTATATTCCGGTATAATTTTTTTAACAAGGTCCATAGCATTAGCCTCATAAAGTATACCGTTTGGCTCACCGTTTTCATATCTTCCTATTTTCCCATTGGGTGGCGATTCTGTATTCTTTGTTATTCCTGCAAGCTCCAGTGCTCTTGAATTGCATACTGCGTAATGTTCTGTCATCTGGGTAATAAATACCGGTATATCTGGAAATACACCATCAATCACAAGCCTATCCGGTAATTGCTTTTCTTCCATATCGTACTCGTTAATAGCATAACCCTGGAACCAGTCATGAATGATTTTATTTCTATTGTTTTCTAGAAGTTCTATAAATTCCGGGAAAGACCTCACACCTGCGAAATTTACCTGATATTTCAATTTTAGGGATGTAAGTGTGAAATGATTATGTGAATCTATAAGTCCAGGAGTAACAAATTTATTTCTGAGGTCCAGTACCTGACCCCTGCCTTTCAAATATTTTATGCTACCTTCGTTCATATCATAATTTTCAGATATTATACCATTTTTTATGACAAAAACGTGATCCGAATTATGTATACTGTAACCATCAAAATATTTCCTGGTAATGACATATTTATCCATTATTTTTACCTCATTATTCAATTCAGAACATGCTCTTAATTGGGCAGTTCTAGTATTGACTATTAATAAAAATATCATTAATTACTGTTTCGCTACAATAATTAATTTATAATAACTCAGTTTCTCTCTTTCTTACTGGTTTCTTTTATCTTTTTTGTGTATACATCAACATAATAGTCACAGTATGATGAAACTGGACATATATCACATTTTGGAGATACTGGTTTGCATATGTTTTTTCCGAATTCGACCATAACAGGATTGAACTCTACCTGCAATTTTTCCGGCACTATATCCTTTAAAGCCGCCTCTGCCTTATCTGGATCCTTTGCCTTTATAAGACCTATTCTGTTGCAAATCCTGAAAACATGGGTATCCACTGCTATAGCCGGTATTCCAAATCCCTGTGTTAGTACTATGTTGGCAGTTTTACTTCCAGTTCCTGGAAGTTTCACCAGCTCGTCGTGAGTGTCTGGAACCTTCCCATCATATTGGTGGTTTATTATTCTGGCTATATCTATAATTCTCTGGGATTTTACATTGCTGAACCCCACATATTTAATAATTGCTTTTACATCAGCAGGACTAGCATTCTCTAGACCCTGTGAATCATGATATTTATCGTAAAGTGCTCTTGCGGCCGCATCCGTAACTATGTCCTTTGTGCGGTGCGACAGTATAGTTGTGATGAGTATCCAGAACGGGGACTCGGTAAATTCAAAATGATGTTCCGGTGAAACCGATTTTATCTTCTGATAAATCTTTTCAAAATCTTTCATGTAATCCCCATAATATAACTATTAATAAAACTATGATAAATTTTTTAAATATTTCTAATAATAATCGCCAAGTTCTCTGATCCCTGTCTTTTTTCCTGACAGTATGGCGTCAACAAGCTCCCCTGCAAATTTTATGTTTGTTATCAGGGGAATATCCTTTTTTATTCCAAGATTCCTTATGGAAAAACCATCACGGATAGACCCATAGGATTCTGAGGGTGTGTTAATTATCATTGATATGTTCTCGCTCCTGATTATCTCACTCAGACCTGGAAGTCTCAGATCCTTTACCCTGTAAACAACAGTTGAAGCCACACCCGCAGCTTTCAGGCTGCTGTACGTCCCCGGTGTTGCGTAGATCTTAATTCCATTCCTGCTTAGTTTTCTGGTTATGTCAATTGCCTTTGGCTTGTCAGAATCCTTCACAGTGATTATAACAGATTTAAGCTCGAAATTACGTTTCATTATGCGTATAACCTTGGACATTGCCTCATGGAATGTTTTACCACAGCACATGGCTTCGCCGGTTGATTTCATTTCAGGCCCCAGTATAACATCCATATCCCTGAATCTCTTGAATGGAAATACAGGTACCTTGATAAAATATGAGTTAGGTTCTTTATATGTTATATCAGGTTCGATTCCGATTATGGCCTTGATGCCGTAATCAATCCAGTTTATGCCGGTTGCTTTGGCAACGAATGGAATCGATCTGGATGAACGGGCGTTGAGCTCTATCACGTATATTTCTCCATCCTTGACCGCAACCTGCAGATTTGAAAGACCGAGCAAATTAAAGTTAACCCTCAATTTTTCAACTATATCCTCTATTTTTTTTATCGTTGAGGTTTCCAGCAGATGGGGGCCGAGAACCATTGTGGCATCGCCTGAATGGGTGCCTGCCTCCTCAATATGCACAGATATTCCGGCTATAACTGACTTTTTACGGGATGAAATGAAATCTACATCTATTTCTGTTGCATCCTGAAGATATTTGCTCACAAGAACCGGGGAACCTGGTCTCTCTACGAACAGTTCACGGACACGTTCCTGAAGTATTCCATAGTCATATATTATGTCCATTGCTCTTCCCCCTATGATAAAACTTGACCTGATTATAACCGGCAGTTTAATGCTGCCTATTTTTTCCTCAAGCTCATTCATATTGGAAGCTTCAATAAAATCTGGCTGTTTTATTCCTAGGTCCTTAAGGGCAGCAGAGAATTTTGTCCTCTCCTCAATTCTGAATATATCGTCTGGTTGTGTTCCCATCACAATATCCTTAAAAATCTTCGAAAGTCCGTCTGCCATATTCTGGCCTGTTTGTCCGGAGAACTGGATTATAATTCCCTGCGGTTTTTCCACAGAAACTATGTTTGATATGTGCTCTAGTGTAATAGGTTCAAAATAGAGTTTGTCTGATGTGTCAAAATCTGTTGATACGGTCTCAGGGTTGCTGTTAACCATTATTGCCTCAAAACCCATTTTTCTCAATGAGAGTATAGATTTCACAGCCCCGTAATCAAACTCTACACCCTGGGAAATCCTGTTTGGCCCTGAACCTATAACTATAACCTTCTTTTTTTCTGCTATTTTATTATCACTGTATCTGTCATATGATGAGTAAAGGTACGAAGTTTCTGATTCAAACTCAGCGGAGCAGGTATCTATGCTTTTATACACAGGAATTATACTATTTTTCAGCCTGTACTTTATTATTTCCGGTACACCTATTTTGGAATAATATGAAATGGTTTCATCTGATATTCCGAGAATTTTCAGGTATTCCATATTTTCCGGTATCTTTCCTGGTTTGATTGATGATATGCCATCGGCTATGTTCCGCATCTTTTCCACAAAAAATTCATCGTAACCTGACATCTGTGATATTTCCGCTGATGAAATACCCTGAAACAGGGCATCAAAAATAGCAAATATTCTCTGATCGTTGGGAATTTTCATGAATTCACGGGTTTTCTCAGGCGATGTGAATAGTCTCATTGGCACTGCCTGCTTTATATCCAGTGAAGATATGGATTTCATAAGGGCTTCCTCGAGTGTCCTGCCAATGCCCATAGCCTCTCCGATAGACTTCATTTCTATTCCAATTTCCCTTTTTACTGAGAATTTATCAAAGGGCCATCTCGGAATTTTTACTGTTATGTAATCCATGGAAGGCTCAAATGCAGCGTACGTATTTTTAGTTACAGGATTTTTTATTTCGTTTATATTATAACCCATTGCAATTTTTGTGGATATTCTTGCTATTGGGTATCCTGATGCCTTGGAGGCAAGTGCAGAGGACCTTGATGTTCTGGGGTTCACCTCAACAACGTAATATTCATTGGTTGCCTGATTAAGAGCGAACTGTATGTTGCATGACCCAATTACACCTATTTCATTTACTATGTGTATTGCGGATGTCCTTAACTTCTGGTAATCATCGTTGCTTAATGTTAGGGATGGAGTGGTTACAATGCTCTCTCCTGTATGCACTCCCATGGGATCCAGATTCTCCATATTACATATGGAAATGCAGTTGCCCGCATTGTCCCTCATCATTTCATACTCTATCTCTTTCAGCCCGAGAAGTGATTCGTCCAGTTCCACAGTGTCATCATGGACTGAAAAATAGTCATCACAGTATGAAATTAATTCATCCCGGTTTTTTATTATAACACCGCCTGATCCACCAAGTGAAAAGCCGGTTCTAAGTATTAAGGGGTATTTTTTAATCCCATCAATCATGGTTCTGTAATTTTCCTTAACAAGAGTATATGAGTCTATTATGGGTTCTCCTATCTGCCTCATGAGGTTAAAGAACTTTTTTCTATCCTCCGCCACCTCAATGGATGTTACCGGAGTGCCCAGAACTTTTATGCTGTTTGATTTCAGTATGCCCAGTTTGTCAAGCAGAATTACAAGGTTGAGGCCAACCTGCCCTCCTGTTGATGGTAGAATTGAATCTATTTTTTCCTTTTTAATGATTTCCATTACACTTTCCGGGTCAACAGGTTCTATGTAAATTCTGTCGGCTATTTCGCGGTCAGTCTGTATAGTAGCAGGATTTGAATTAAGCAAAACAGTGCGGATTCCCTCCTCCTTCAGGGCAAGGCATGCCTGGGAACCGGAATAATCGAACTCGGCTGCCTGACCAATAACTATGGGACCTGAACCTATAACGAGTGTACATTTTATATCTATTTTCATATCATTCACCAACAGATTTCCTGACCTCATCAAAGAACCACGAACTGTCATATGGACCAGGATATGCCTCAGGATGGAACTGAACTGAAAATACAGGCAACTCCCTGTGCCTGATCATTTCAACCGTACCATCATTTATATCCTGACCTGTAACCATCAGTCCTGTTCCAGATAATGATTCCTTATTCACTGCATAACCATGGTTATGTGACGTAATGTACACTTTATTACCTATAGAAACGGCATGATTG
Source organism: Thermoplasmata archaeon (assembly GCA_021797025.1). The sequence goes on along the minus strand of JAKAAK010000164.1, from coordinate 388 downwards.
ATTCCACGATGTCCATATTTCATTTTCTCAGTTTTTCCACCAAGGGAAAGGGCAATGAGTTGATTGCCCAGGCATACACCCATTACAGGCATTTCCGAAGTTTTTTCCCTGATAAAAGCCCTCAGCGGTGCAAGTGATTCATGATCCGGATTTCCCGGCCCGTTAGGCAGGAATATTGCATCATAATGGAATTTAATAGAATAAAAATCATAATTATAAGGAACAATATGGAGTGATGCAATTTCACTCAGGCGCTTTATTAAGCTGTTTTTGGTTCCAACGTCTATGAACAGGAATTCCTTTTTCCTCCCGGAATTATAATACTGATACTTTTTTCTTGATACTTTAGAAACAAGATCCAGCTGCATTGTGTCCTGAAAATTATTCG
>JAKAAK010000163.1 GCA_021797025.1 Thermoplasmata archaeon | reverse complement strand
TACAATTACAGGGAAAATATATCAATAACTATGAGGAAATTAAAAAAATGCTATCCTATAACACCCAATATTGTGTTTGCATTATCAGATAAATTCAATGAACTCTATCCGTATATTATGGAAAATCTTGTGTTGATGAAAATAAAAACAGATTATTTTTACAGGAATAATTATGAAGTTGATTTTATTGAAGTTCATGACGAAAAAATAAAAGCTATTGAGATTAGAGAAACAGATAGAGAAATGAAACAATTAAAATTATTTACAAAAAAGTACAAAAATGTTGAACCGTTGATGGTAACATACAATAGGGAAAAACATGATGATATTGATGTAATGCCCCTGTGGAAATTTCTGTTACAGTGATTTTTGATAATGTACTTTAAGTAGTATATTTTTCTGATTATCGTCTGGAAGCAAATTTATTTGTATGTTTTTAAGCACAGTATTCATGTATAAATTTCAGAATTTTCTGGATTCGTTCTATTAAAGTCACAGGCTTCCATTCAACTGGGTTGTGAAATTTTGTTAAATATATTCGTCATTTAAAATTTTCTTAATGTGTAAATGCTCCTTATTATCAATAAACTTTGAAACCTCGCCATAATCTGGAATCTTATCTTTAAATGTCGGTAATTCATCTTCAAGACTTTTCTTAAAAAATATGAATATAATATTGTCGTTACTTATATTTTTATGATTATTAACACTCTGTATTTTGCAAGCATAAATATGATCACAGTTAATTAAGTATTTTTCCCACTTAAATTCATAAGTATTTCCTCTTGCTTTAAAATCATCATTCATTTTATTAATCAAATCAAATGGGTCTTTACTATCTAAGTCGGTTAAATAAATTAGCTGTAATTGCTCTATCACGGGAACAATTAGCTGTATAGATTTTGTCATTAGTTTTTGCAGATTATACTTTCCATTTTCAATTTTGATTGCTAGTTTCTTAGTATTATATTGGTTATCCTGGATAAAGTTGCTTATAAAATGAATCTCTGTGTTATTTTTATTTGAATTACGGAAGTTATAAGTGGATATATCTTCATCTCTGTATTTATTGTTCACTATAAATTTTACAAATTTATAATCATGATCACCCTCCAGCATTATAATTTTCTTCAATTATATTCCCCGTAAATCGAGTAACAGGTCTTCCATATCAGAAACGGAATCATTATAATCTAAGTTGGATAATATTGTGTCATCTTTCCATTTAGAAAGTTGCAAAATTAAAAGTTCCTTTTTTAGAAATTCTCTATCATTTTCAGGTAAAGCATCATTAGATGTTAACATATAAAGAAAATCCTGGCTATGTGTAGTAATAAATAGTTGAATCTGACTCTTATTTGCAATAGAGATAATATAATGAATTAGTTGCCTTATATAACCCGGATGCATATGATTTTCGGGTTCTTCAATTAAAATTACATCACTTTCATTTTCGTACAGCTTTAGAAGAATAGAAATGAGGGATTTAAATCCATCGCCCATAGATTCCATAGGTACTTCTTTAGTTCCATCTCCAGTATCTAATACGAGAGAGTCAAAATTAAATCTTATCAGATTTGGTATAATATTATCATGTTTGATCATATTTTCAAGTTGTAGTGCACGTTTTTGACTTTTCTCAATATTCCCGGTGGAAATTAATGGTTCGTTAATAAATGTTATATTATTCTTTTTGTCTATTATAAATGAATTCTTCCTGCTTTTTCTACTAAAATACAGATACGCGGCAAGCGAATAATCATGTTTTATCATATTTCCTGTTGGGGTATGCTTTGCGGGGTCTTTTGGATTTTTAGATGTATGAGTGTCATATAATTTAGATAATGCATCTGTAAGCAACTCCTTATAAGATTCTCCTGGTAAAATTGTTTGTTTACCTGAATTGTTAACTAACACTACTATTGAATCAAGAGAGACCTGATAAATTTTATCTTTATCAAGATCTTTAATACTGTTTTCTATAGCAATATATTTATCAATACCTATGTATACTTCATCTTTGTTACTGACCAACTCGAGCAAATCGTTTTTAAGTAGATTGAGAATTTGCTCAGGAGTTGCTTTTCGAATACTAACTCTTTTTATCTTATTATCTTCTGTGTCAATTTTTATTGAAGCTTTATCAGTTGAATAATTTATAAAAAAACTGTCGTATTTATACATCAATAAGTCTCGAATTAAATTAGGATTCATGCAGGCAGAAATAGCCTCAAGAATAGAAGTTTTTCCTGTATTATTTCTGCCGACTAAAACATTAAATTTTTTAGGTGTAATTCCAAGAGATTTTATTCCTTTAAAATTTTTTATGGTAACATGCTTTATCATAATTACAAAATCATATCAATAAACTATTTAATATTTTTTTAAGTTATGTCAGAGTTAAGCGTTTTGAGTTTATATAAAGCAACTAATAGCATACACAAGAAATCTGAAAAGGTTTTGCCGTGGAAGTTATAATAGATGAATTTAAGAATTAATTGAAAGTCTATAAAAATATTATTGATGAACTGAAAAATATTCATAATAAATTACAAAATGGAAATAATGAAATAAAACAGGTTTTGAAAACCTGGCAAAACAATTTGATGAATATGCGGTATAAATCCCGACAAAAGTTGTTGAATTTGCTTAAATCTTGAAACTTAAACCCAAACTGTTCCCTAGAAATGTGCAGATTTAATGATCTATGGATACATTATAATAAATATACTAAGCCAGTTACAAATAAGGCAGCCATAACTATTATTGATATTGCAGTCCACATTCCATAGTTGATGAATTTTGTTCTTAACTGCGCAAAGCTAGTTGTTAAAATAAGAACCGCCTCTACTTCCAGTATATCAAATAAATGTGAGATGGTATTTAAATGTAATATCAAAAATAATAGTTCTGTGAATGGGAATAATAGTATAAAAATCAATAATCAAATTATTAAATATTTTTCATCTTTTTCAGGCGCCATAAAATAAGTATGATAAATAAAATCTATATCGTATTTTATTTTTAAATTTTGAGATATAGAATATTGAAAAAAATGAGACTCCTTATTCAAACGGAAATGGATCGTATCATCCTCCAATAATATAATGTTATCTGGCTTTTTATAGTTACTTGATTTGATTGGAAACGGAAGAAAAGACAAAATTTTTTGTTTTTTGGTTATAGCAAATATATGAAACTTTTCAACAGATAAGCCTTCGGCCCAGTTTGCGCTGATAGTAATAGTCTCGTTATCATAAAAAATGATTTTATCTTTAATGTTTTCATTCAGAAAGATGGACAATTTTCTTCTATTACCCTTTCTCTCCGGTTGTTTAACATACTTCTTAGATAGAATCTGTTGCTGCCCTGCCAACAAAGGTTTATTTAAGATAATCTATAGCAGGTAAATTTTATTATCTCTTACCTTATTAATAATATCTGGACCAAGCTCACCTTTAGATTTACCTCTTTTTATTATCTCATATTTAGGCAGATATACTAAGTTTATACCGTTTTTATCCGATATCTTTAGATTATCCCTAAACCCATCTATTTCCAGTATAATTTCCCCTAATTCCTTATTACCTGTGTTTTGAAAAGTTAGTTCTTCTGTTATATATTTCTGTCTTCCCGAGTCGGATGATCATAATAAAACCTCATTGTTAGTATCTGCAAGTTTCCAGGAAAATAAAAAAGCAAAAGTTATCACTATAAGAACTTATTTCTTATCAACAGCACACTGATATACTAATTTGCCTGTTATTAAATCTATAGATGGAACACAGTGTTCACCCTTTTTAGGTTTATTCCTTATTTCAACACTATCAGCATTAAGCAATAAAGTTACATTCTTATTTACATCAAAAACAGGATAATTTTTACTAGCTTTCTTTTTATTATACTCCTTTGCACTTTTCAGTATTCCCATTTTATCCACCCGTTAAAGTTCTACAGTATGCATATTCTAATACTTTATATTGCATCTGCAACAAAATATCACATAACAATATATAAAACATTATATATAAACTATCCCGGCCATCGGGTGCCCACACTTTTACTATATAGAAGTTGGAAATTGATATACTTTTAGATATTTTCAGATATGTCCTCATTTTTATCTAAACCCTTGTAAGAAAAATTGGTATTTCTATACCAATATAACTCTTTTTTCTATATTGTGGTGTTTATACAGGAACTCAATTCGTGAAATTATAATGTAAAGTGGCCAATAATTGTAATTTATATCTTCCTTACTGCAATTTCTGTTTTCTGGGTTTCATTGAAGCATGTTTGTCAATATATTTTTTCCAATCTATGCGATTTATAATATAGGTTATAAGTACAGCTAAGATTGCAAATATTATTCCTATTATGATAATTTCTATTGTGCTATATTTATCTTCTTCAAGGATCAGGGAGCCAAATACAGAATGAGATAATATGCTTGCACCAAGAACTGTTAAGGCAGTAATTACAGTTTTTCCAGCAAGCAGTGCAGTGAAAAAACGTATTCTGCTGTATCTTGCAATTCCAAGTGGAACGTAAACAATATCGTCTGGAGATGGAGTACTTGCCACTATAAACACTGCAATCCAGGCGTATCTGGAAACAAGCGTTTGAAAGGCAGTGAGGTTTTCCCTGGTTTTAGCTTTTGTAATAGCAGCTCCACTGTAAAATGACTGGAAAAGGACCATTTTTCCAATTGTTGGACCACCGGTGCTTGATAATATCAATAGTCCTGGATCAAATCTTCCGCTTAGGGCAGCAAATAGTATAACAAATAGATAAGGCACAGGTATAAAAATTATAAGGCTGGATAACAGGCTTAAAGCGAATATGCCTATATATCCAAGTGAAGAAAAAAATGCGTAAGGTAAAAGCGCCACTATAATCTATATAGCATGAATTTTAACTTAATAATTATATGTATTTCCGTAGAAATTCAGTTGTTTGAGTTAGCCAGTATTCAATAGATCTTTAAGTTTTTCCTTCTTCCTGCAAAATTTCAGCACAGTATATATATCATAAAATAATGTGCACCTTCTGTTATCCTGAATCATCTGCTATCTTGCAGTATGTTACTATTGGCCTTATTACCATTTTTACCATATTGTTTGTATATTCAACGGAGCTGCTTATCATCAATATAATAAATTACAAATTTTCACCTTGGTTGACCCATTTCTATAAAGGGAATATATGGATTCAAAGAGAGGAAATGAACTAAGTTTGGATCAGGTGCAAAGCCGGATTGGTGGAATGAATTCTCGGCAAGAGAATTTCTATTGTAAGTATATAGCAAAAGGAATCGTGCTACATACCCCGTTCTCATGAATAATTTAAATAATTAAGTGGCCATAAACTAGTATGGGAAGGCATGAGGATATAAAGGAATTATGTTCGCGTATATTGAACTACTACTATGTTGATGCTGATACTGAGTACCCAATATATGGAGACCAAAGAATAGATGTTGTGGGTTACCGCACAAATAAAGCCTATCCCGACATCGGAATAGAGGTTGAACTTACAAGCCATTTTCAACACGACGCGTCTAAACTTGCAAACACATCCAGTTTCCAGTTAAGATTTATTGTAACAGAAAATTCTGATACTTTGTCTATGGGGCCAATTACAAAAATTAACGAAAAAGTCATTGATATTGTACAACCACCCGATAGAGATATGTCTTTCGAGAAGAAGGTGAGGGAATTTACAAATCAAAATGATAGGCCTTGGTATAATTATAAACAACCTTCTATGTCATCAGAAAGTGACAGGGATATACTCCCAGATTTTATTAAAGATATACAATACCAGAGACTCAACGTTAATGCAGCCGAGGATGTATTGTTCCGGGCTGCATTAGGTGGTATTCACATGGGCGTCTACAAGCAGGGGAGGATTAATACAGAATATCATGGAGGTAATCCCACAAAGGAAATACTATATTTAAGTGCACAGGGTCTAATTTTGGAGGATAGGCCAGGAAGAAACTATGAAACGGGAAGGCAATCAGTATATTATATATCGGATAAAGGCCGCAGCTTAGCCTCGAAAATCATAGAAGAAAGGGTAGACCAGAATATTGATGGCCTGTAAAGTGTTAGGGAAAAGTATGGCCTCCCTGTTCTACTTATATCTTTAATTGGCAGGGGTGGAAACATCATGGACTGGGATACTACCCCATATTCAAGCGATGGTGACCAGTATTCATACATGTCCACATCAGTGAATTCAATACCCAGAGATTTAGTTGAAAAATTTAATATCCCTTCGAATCTGTATTCTCAAATGGTTCTCGTTGCTAACTCACCACTTTTTAGAGATATCGTTCGAGAAATATACAGGGATCTGATAGCAGCAGGGCTTGGGAACGAAACTGTATATGTTAGCTCCAGGGGCGATATATCTAAAGCATACGTTGTTCCTTTGCATACATTGCTCCAACAGCTCAACGTATCGGAAGGCCTATCGCATATGGGAAAATTGAAATCTTATGCAGAATGGCTGATACTAAGAGGGCATAATCCAGTAGTGCCATCCACACTATATGACGCATTTAAAGGTATCGGGTCAGATGTTCATAACGTAGAGAACCTGGTAGATAAATTATCGTCAGTAGAGATAACTTCAAGGCTACTGAAAAATGGCCCTAATACTATGGCAATTTACGATCAGACAAAATTCAATGATTTCTGTGAGAACGAAATGAAAACAATACTTAAAGATATTCTTGAAAATGATTAGTAATACACTGTTTTTTAAATTTTTGTGCAATTTCTAACTGAATGCCATAAAGTATAGTAAGTTAGAATGGTTGTTAACTTTATAATTGTCATCTATCTTTTCCAGTTCATTCATTAATATATATGCAAAATGAATCTATATACTCTCTTCCTAATTTATGGGTAATAATCGAATCCTGCCTTTAAATTGTACTTCGCTCAATTTTGAGTATCTCCCCACAATGGCCTCGCTAATATACATTGTAATACAGTGGATGTAGGTAAGAAGAAATCATCAAACCATTCTGAAATGCTAGGCTCTCTTACAATATTTGAATGTGCATAGTCATTGAGTCGGGAATATATTTCCGAATAAATTATGTCGCCAAAATAACCAGTTACATGCTTCCCTATTAGAGCAAATGAATCTATAATGCATGAATTAATGCTCTCCAGTTCATCCTTTTGTAATTGAACTTTTATGAGATTAGACATTAACCTGGTATCAGGCCTTG
>JAKAAK010000162.1 GCA_021797025.1 Thermoplasmata archaeon | reverse complement strand
TTACTATTAAAGTTTATTTATATAAAAAATTATATATTGGACTCACAAAAAATTATTGAATAAGTACCAATTAATTATATGGTAATACCCATCCCGGACAGATTAAAAGAATGGTTTGTACCCTCTTCCGGGCCTATTCATATTAGGGCTATTATTGGTCTGACGTTCTACCCATATACACTTATGGTTAGCTCTCTGGTATTCTTTGGTGGTTTCTTTTCCCACGATATTCATATATTCAGGTCTGTATATCTGTTCATAACATTTGTCATCTGCCTCGGAATTTCTGCCCATTGTTTTGACTCCTCACTTAAGAATTCCTCAGGACCATGGGCCACTTATATACCCAGAAAAGGCATGATAATTACCGGCTTTGTATCATTGGTTGCTGGTCTTTCATTTTCCTTCTATTTCGCGTTCTTTGTTGTACACTTTTTGATAGTTGCCGGGGCGGTGGAAATATTCTTCGTGTTTGTATATAATCTGGAGCTCTTCGGGGGATTTTTTCATAATAATATATCCCTTGCCTTTTCTACAGGTTCTATGCCGGTTGTATCCGGATATCTTATACAAGGAGGAAGTAATCTCATAGTGATATTGATAATGATCGCCACTGGTTACTCAATACTTCAGATACAGATACAGGCTTCAAGACCTTATAGGTCATTGATCAGAGGTGAGCTTATTGATGGTACGAAACTGGCAAAGTACTATGAGAAGATATTGAAATCTGTAGTGATTTTTTCCATATTGCTAGCAGTGCTTGTTATAGTTACAAACAGCGGGCTTTGAACGTTATCCTGCACTACCTTCCTGCAACTCCTATGCTAATTATATAAATATTTTATTTGTGAAAATTTAGGTGGAAAACTCCATTATAAAACATATATTATTATAATTTTTCTCTATATTTATGGTTACTTTATTGAATAGCCTCGAATTCCCTCCTAAATTACGTCTTGACTTATGTTGCCCAAATATATAATTTCATCTCTACAGACACTGCTGCTTACATTATGTATATTTTAGTAAACCTTTTCTCTGACCCGTATATATGGCAATTTAGATGACGTACTGCAAATTCAACACCACCCATTCCATATAAGAGTCACAATTTATTACACTCAATACTATTTTATATTTTCCCCTTATCTATTAATTTGTCAAAAAATATATTCCTAAAAAATCACATATTTTTGAAAATAGAATCATATATATTTTTTACTTCATCCTCCTTTTTCTCGGCATTTGCAAGTTTCTTTATCTTAGCCTTATCTAGATACCACTGGTTTATACGCCATGTTTTCCCGTGCACAATGTTTATTTCTTCCCTGAATGTTGTAACTATTCCGTACTCTTCCAGATTGTAAAATACATCTCTTTCCGAAGCAGAAAGCACGTTGTCAAGAACATAATCCTCGTATCCGAAATATGATAAAATAAAATCGCAGAGATCCTCTGAATCCTTGGATGACATACCCTTTTTCCCATATATATTTGATATTGCCTTTAATAATTCATCTCTGGTAACTGTCATGAACTAACTATTAATAACAGGTTATTAAATATTATTAATACATTTTATATAGTATTATGGTCTATTTACAGCTTATATTATATAATTATTTCCTCTATACTGGAATTTTCATATGCAGAAATCCTGCTTCCTGGTAAAATTTTCATCACATCCCCAGGACCAAATTTTTTAGGTATTTCACCATCAGTATAACCATTCCCAGAATTAATTTTGATTATGCTATCTGATGTGATCTCTATGCTTTCCCCTGATCTAACATAATGCTCCTTTATTGTTTTTTTATCGTCCTGATAAATGGTCTTGGAATAACCAAACGTGGTATCCACTCTGCCGGCATATAATTCCTTTATGGTTTTTAGGTCCTTCTCGCTATCCACTCCCATCCAGAATGCATCCTCAAAATACACACCCATCTGATTGCTGTTCACCAGATATGGAAAGGCTGTCTTTTCTACATCTTTTTCCATATACTTCATAGAAAATACTGGAAAAGCTGATTTTTTGATATAATACATTCCCGCATTTATGTAGTGATCCAGCTGTGGTTTTTCCCTAAAATTATCAACCTTGTCCCCAGAAAATTCAACTATACCATAAGGGCTCTGCATTTTTGTCACGTACATTATCAAACTGTAATCACGTGATCTGGAGAATTTGACAAAGTTTTTGAAATTTATATCCGTTACAGTATCCCCGTTCCTGACTATTACGTCCTCATCAATATGGCTCATGAGGTTTGAAAGGGAGTAAAGCGTTCCCATGGGTTTTTCCTCCTTCAGATAATGGATATTGATTTCCTTGTAATTGCGGTAACGTTCCTCTATTATCTCGCTAAGGTAACCAGAAAGTATGTAAACATCTGTAATACCTATGTTCTTAAAATCAAAAAGTTGCCTGTCCATTATTGTATAATTATCTTTTATTTCCACGAGGGCTTTCGGTATATGGTCCGTAATCGGTTTCAAGCGTTTGCCGTAACCTCCGGCAAGAATAGCACCTATCATAGTAAGTGATTAAAACCTTTTATAATTAATTTTGTGCCGGGTTTTTTAGGTGCGAACTGGCAGGTATTCTGAAAGATGCAAAAGTCCACCACAAAAATAAAATAACATTGCCCTATAATAAAATATGGAAATTTCTACATTCAATCCCTATACAGGGTCAGAACTAGCAAAATATAAAATTACAGATATAGAGGGTGTAAAATCTATCATATCAGAATTAAAGGGCAACCAGCTGATATGGAGGACAGATTTTGATAAAAGAATAGATATGTTAAAGGAATCCAGGAATAATTTTGAAAAAAATGCGGAAAGCCTTGCCACTTTGATGTCGTCGGAAATGGGAAAGCCTATAAGCCAGAGCCTCGCTGAGGTAAAGAAAACTCTCTGGCTATTTGATTACTATCTGGGAAATGGGGGAAAATTTCTCTCGAATGAGTATGTGCAGACAGAAGCGAAAAAATCATACATAAGATTTGATCCACTGGGTGTTATTATAATTATAATGCCATGGAATTTCCCCCTATGGCAGGTGGCAAGGGCAGCCATTCCTGCTCTGCTGGCCGGAAATTCAGTAATGTTGAAGCACGCATCCATCGTAAGCGGGACATCTCTGAAGATACAGGAATTATTTAATCTGGATACATTCAAATCTGTTATAACCACCGGTAAGATAATAGACGACGCAATAAAATACTCGGATGGCGTTTCATTCACCGGGTCAACTGCCGCAGGTTCCATCATAGCTGCAGAGGCAGCCAGGAACATTAAAAAATTTGTTATGGAACTGGGAGGTTCAGATCCATACATAGTACTGGATTCTTCAAATTTTGATGAGGCGGTTAAGAACAGTCTATATGCCAGGCTTCAGAATAATGGTCAGAGCTGCATAGCCTCCAAGAGGTTTCTTGTCCATCAGGACCTTTACGATGAATTTACAAAAAGGATGTTTGAGGAATATAGTGCAGTAAAAGTAGGGGATCCGCTCAATAAGGATACGTATGTAGGCCCTCTTTCATCAACATCACAGAAAGAAATTATAGATAAACAGATGGCAGAACTTAAAGCAATGGGAACGGTAATGGCAACTGGAGAGAATTATGGAAACATTGTGAGGCCAACGATAATTAAAATGAACAGAGACTATGGCGAGGAGGTTTTTGGCCCCATTGCCATGGTGAAGAGCTTCAAGACCATGGAGGAAGCAGTAAAGCTTGCAAATGATACACCATATGGGCTTGGCTGCTCTATATGGGGAAATCCAGAAAAGGCGGAATCCATGGTCCCATACATAGATAGTGGTACAGTATCCATAAACAAAATAGTTGCATCCGATCCCAGACTGCCATTCGGAGGCACCAAGAAAAGTGGTATAGGGAGAGAGCTCTCGAGATATGGAATACTTGAATTCACAAACATAAAGACTGTATGGGTCAACTGAATTCCGGATTAATATGAAAATTCAGAGCTATTTCATTTCTGTTTCTAAGGCTTCAAGGTCATTTATACTTTCCATGCTGGCGGTTATAACGCCGTTTTACCTGGCAAGGTTTGTAGATGTATTCGACGTTGGAATAATAGTGCTCTTCAGCATAGCATTCTCAACGTTTATCATATACCTGTTTCCGGCCATGAACATTAAAAACAGCTATAAGATGTATATAATTTCTGCCGCACTTGTCATAGCGTTATTGCTGAATTTTATTTTTTATAATTTTTATGTTTTCATCATATCGCTCATGCTTGGGTCAATATCACTTTCAGGAAGGGATATAAGCCCTAACCAGCCCATAGAACAGTATGCCATGAGTTATTATGAAACGGACCAGAAGAGCAAGGGAAGGGCATTCTCTGTATACAATTTCTTTTCATACGGCGCAACAATAATCGCATCCATATTCCTGTTTCTTTACACCCATATAAATTATCGAATAGTATTCCTCATACTTACAGTTGTGGCACTGTGCCAGTTTATTCTGTATATGTTTATCAGGTTTCCTCAGCATAAAAAAATACCGGCAAAAGACCTCAATCCGGAAACCAGGAAGCATGTCTTTTCATTATCATACCTTTTTTCCATGGATGCCCTGGCTGGCGGATTCGTTACAGTGTCAATGATATCACTGTACTTCAAGTACGTTTATCATATTTCCCTGAGCACTGCCGGGCTTATATTCATAGTGGTGAACGTCATAACCACCATATCAATACTGATCTCCCCATTGCTATCAGAGAAAATAGGCCTTATCAGAACAATGGTGTACACACATTCAGTCAGCAATATATTCCTTATGCTGGTCCCTGCTATTCATATACTGGCAATAAGCGAAATCTTCCTGTTCCTGAGGCAGACCACAAGCCAGATGGATGTTCCAGCAAGGGATACACTGATAAACACAATAATAGAGCCTGATTACAGGGTAAAAAGCAATTCTATATTCTCGGCTGTGAGGAACGGTTCTATGATACCCGGCCCCGGTATTGTAGGCGCACTTATGTCAATTTTTCCCCCTTTCATGTTCCTAGCTGGAGGTGGATTGAAACTTTCCTACGACATAATATTCTTTATAAAATACAGGAAGATCAGGATCTGACAGTGTATTAAAGGTCATCATAACAGATAAATGCCTGTTTAGGTGCAGAAATTGCATATTTCTGAACTTTATTATACGATCCAACCATTTTCATTTATGGGCAGAAAGGATGAAATAAACGGAATCAAATTATCCAGTTTAATGCTTTTATCGCTTTTCATTGATGAATGGAATATATTCTCTGTACCCATGATCAGTATATTCATGAAGCGCAGTTTAAATTTCGGTACCGATTACCTTGGAATAATAACCGGGGCGACAGTTGGGGGAGCAGCATTAGGATCAATTCTTGGTGGAATTCTCACGGACAGGACAGGGAGAAGGAAAGTTTTCCTTTTTAACATTATTTTATTTGCAGTTTCCTCTGTTATGTCTGCACTTTCTCCCAATGTTTTATACCTTTCCATTTTCAGGTTTCTTGCTGGTATTCCGGCAGGTTCAGATATAGCAAACGTGTATTCATATATAATGGAGTCTGTTGAACCCGGAAAGAGGGAGGTTACGGGATCATATAATACACTAATGGCCACCCTGGCAATTCTGGGGATCAACACAGCTGTTATTCTCCTTGCCATATCCGGGTCCACATCATATTACATATGGAAAATAATACTGCTCCTGCCAGTTTTCCCTTCAATAGCATTGCTCTCATATTACAGACATATTCCGGAATCCACTGCCTGGAAGAGGAGGAAACATACGTATACCGATTTCTTCAGGGAACTGAGAGGAAGCACTGTAACATGGCATGCGTCCCTGTATTCATGGCTCTCAGGAATAGCAAGTGGCATAGAGGTGGGTACATTTGCATTTTTCATACCTTATATTATACTCAGGTTTGGTGTGCCCGGTATCCTGTATGAGAGATTAGTTATAATAGGAATATACATGATAGGCGTCCCGGCGGGTTATCTGGGGCCCAGGCTTTTGCCCATGCTGGGTATGAGGCGTGTGGGCTATACAGGATTTTCCATGTCCTTAAGCGGTTTAATTCTCTCAGGCATATCCCTCATAATGCATTTTTTCATTTTGCTGCCTGCCGCTATGATGATATTTGTATGGGGCAACCACTGGAACAACCAGCCTATTATTACATCCCAGGCCCTCACTGCAGGCACTGAATTCCGTGGAAAAGCTACAGGGTTCTCAAACTTCCTTTACATGCTTCCATCGTTCCTAACAATTACCGTGTTCCCATTAATGTTTTCACGGATAGGCATAGGATACTCTACTCTGGTCATTGCACTGGCATCTCTATTCGGGATTGTTATAACACTTAAGTTATTTCGTGAAGTATACGGTTATACTGGAGATATGCTGCCTGAAATCTGAACCGCTGAAGCATGATAACTTTAAATGTTTTACTGCAATTATATGTAAGGAAAAGCCCGAGGGCAACTGACGCCGAAAGGTGAGGAAAGTCCCCCCTCCACAGCTGGCTGCAACCGGTGAAAGCCGGTATGCCGAGAGGCATGGTAAAGAGACAAGAAATAAACGGCTCCGTGCCAAGGATGATTTGAAAAGATGACGTTTCACGGAGGGCCGATGAGAACTCTCCCTGCAGGGAGCAAGTCTAAATTGAATCGTTGAATACAGCTGCCAGATTCAGGTAAGACGCATAGTCGAATGTTGCCAACCGAAAGGCTAACAGAAGGAGGCTTACTCCGGGCATTTCCACCATTTCAATATAATTATATACAATCTAAAAATCCAATTTTATGGACTGCATGGCTGCTGTGGCACTTATATGGAACAGTAATGAATTTCTTCTGATAAAAAGGGCAGATCAGAAGGGTGATCCCTGGTCAGGACAGATGGCGCTCCCCGGTGGACACAGGGAGCCAGGTGAGAGTTGTATGGGTACTGCAGTCAGGGAAACAATGGAGGAAACCGGCTTACCAATATCAGTTAAAAAATTCCTTGGAATATACCATACTCTGAACGGCCATGTGAGCGTGGCTGCATTTGAATGTACCACCGATCGCAGGGACGTCTCGCCTGACAGTGAGGTTGCAAAGTTTTTCTGGGTGCCCTATGATAGCCTTACATATGAAAATCAAAGTTATATCTATTCCGGGCATGTTATATTCGGATTAACATATAGAATTTTAAATGATTATTTTCGTTGAAAA
>JAKAAK010000161.1 GCA_021797025.1 Thermoplasmata archaeon | reverse complement strand
ACCTATTATCTGTGGTTATGGTCTTCAGGTGATCCCGGGGGGATTGACATTTCCAGTTGAAAATACAACAAATTCATATTCTTATGTAGTAAAAATATACAATGGAACTGGTGCTGATTCCTACGGATATTCTATTAGCAAAATATACAGTTCTATAGAAGAAAAATTAGCACCCAGAATATCCTTTGTTTTTAACTCCGACAAAATTCACAAAGCTTCAAACATATATGTATCAATTGATGGTAAGACAACGGAATTAAATGTAACTGGTAATTCTAAGTACCATTTTTCGACTGATGGAACAGGTATATATGTTAATTCTAGTGTACTGAACGGGACACTGGGAATTTCATACACAATTTCTGCCGTTAACGGGAGAGAAGTAATAAATCCTCTTTTACAGCACCCTTACATAATTCTCGGATTTATATTCATCGCATCAATTTTTGTTTATCCTGTAAGTTCCTTTGTGAATAGAAACACAAATGTATTAAATCTAAAATTAATTGAAATTTCTTTAATAATATCTATTATTGTGTTTTACTCTGTATTTACGTTATATTATTACAGATTAATCACCGTAGATTTAATATACTTTAAAATTATCGGTGCCATTATTGCTATATCGTTCTTTTTATTTATATCAAGGTTCAATAAGAATAAATAATAATATCCTAACAATATAAAGCTTATTCTAACTATTAAATTTTATTTTATATTTCACATCTCGATTGTGTGATATGATTTTTTAACCGGTTATGATAGCCATAGACCTTAGTATGCCTTCTAGTGACATAAATGGCACATTGCATATACACCTAGATCTTGCTAAATACATTTATCAGTGTATATGGTACTTTGTATGGATGTCATGTTTTCCCCTTACTTTGTTCTCTCAGTAGACCATCATAATCCTTTATGAAGTATAGCTCTGTAAGTTATTCCATTCTGTTTACAAGTGGCTCAGTATACTTTTCCGATACCCCTTAATCTATCTAGCAAAATTTTGAATAATGTGTTATTGCGAATTACTCATGATTTTTTGTTATTATTTAATAATTTTTTAATGATAATATACCTAAAATTATAATGGACTCTAACTAAAAGATATGCAAGATATATTTTAAGAACAATATAAACAGGCCTATCAGATTGTTTAAATATGTTAAGTGGGGTTCTCGGTTTTTTATTCTCACCAAGGATATAACCGTCTATTTCCAGGTTAGTTATTTTCTGCTGTATGTAATTTTTTGCCTTCCGTGAAATAAACATTTCATCGAACATTATAAATGATTTTATATCCGGTTCTAGATTTACATTTCTATGTTTTATGAATAATTCAATGTCATTTGTATCAACATGGCTAGTACTGGTATGAAACATATAATATGTTAATTTTTCTTTGCCTGCAATAATTTTCTGACCCGATTCTAAAGCTAATAAATACATAAAATGGTCTGTATTGGAGTTAATTTTTTTAAGATGATTTAAATTGACTATGGTTTTTTTTACTGAAATGGAGGACAGGTTAAAGATTATACTTTTTCCAAGGTTACTATGAAATTTTTGATATTTTTCATCCATTGTTATGTGCTCGTTATGATAATAACATAGATTGTCAATATCGTTAAATTTCTTGAATACTGTTTCTAACTTATCGTTTGAAAATAAATCATCATCATCTAAAAATGAAACTATTTTACCGGTAGATACTGAAACACCTGCATGTAAGAATTCACCTACATAGCCATCCATTAATATATTTTTTATATTATGTTTATCAATATATTCGTCAATTGTATAATCTGTAAAATTTTTAATAACTATAATTTCATAATATTGTTTATCCAGGGTTTGATTAACTGCACTCTTTATTGCGTTTAACAAAAATTCTTTTCTGTTATATGCTGTAATTATAACGCTTATATATGGCAATTTGCTACCACTCATTTAAATTGAATGGCTGATATGTATATAATTTTATTCAGGGTTGTATTCCAGAGATAATATACTTATTTGGTACCTTCATGAATGCGAACCTTCAGAATACAGGATAATAAGTGTAATTCACGAATTTTACAATAGAAGATATATGAGGGAGGTTTTCCTGTATGAAATTCCTTAAATATATCGGATATATCTCAGAAAGTGTACGTTCAATGAAAGTTAAAGTGATAAATATATGGGAAAATCCTACCGCTATCTATTTGTATTCCAGGATATTAACCTCTGTTGACAAGGAAAATATTTCTGTACTGGACGAGTATCAGCAAGTTCCCGGGAGTATCAGGGTAAAACGTAAATTGCAGATGGGAATGGATAGTTACTTTCAAGGATTATTTCTCAAAAATAAACTTAAAAATGAAGTATATGACATTTTGCATTATGCAGACCCTATGATACCTCCTGTCAAAACCCACAAAACTTGTGTTATCACGATTCATGACAATCCAGCCATTCTTTTAAATTCAGACCTTTATTTTAGCGATGCATTCGCTGACAGAATTACAAAGAAGTTCCTGAAGAGAAATATAGACAGATACGTAAAATTTAAAAATGTTCTCACAAATTCAAATTATGTTAGAACATCGTTACTGGAATATGGCTTCACAGGGAATATTGAAACTATACATCTGCCTATTGATCCTCATTTCAAAAAATTACAGGGAAAGGACAAGCTTAGAAACGAACTTGGATTGCCGGTGGGAAAAACATTGCTATTATCCGTCTCCACCAATGTTAAGAGAAAAAATCTCAGTGTAATAGAAAAGGCAATGAAAATTTTGCCCGATAATTTTGCCCTTGTAAGGGTTGGTGAATCTATTGGCAAGAGCATAACATTTCAAAATGTTACAAATGAAAAACTCAACAAGATATATAATGCCTGCGATGTATTATTGATGCCATCCATAGAGGAGGGATTAGGACTTCCTGTTATTGAAGGATTTGCAACAGGAATTCCTGTGGTGGCTTCAGACATAGAAGTTTTTCATGAAATTGGAAAAGATGCTTTAGAATATATAGTTCCTACGGATGTGAATTCCCTTGTAGGTGGAATAAATACTGCAGTAGAAAACAGGGATAAAATGATCTGTAGAGGCAACAAAATCGCGCCTGAATTCGCTTTTGAAGTATTCAAAAAGAAAATGCTTTGCTATTATAGACAAATATTATAAAATTTTAATGTATATACTATAGATATGTATGATCTTTTTTTAAAATATTGAAATTATGATGTAATGCCATAATAGGAATTTTTAATAATATAACCCCATATTCATTTGTTACCTTTCTTTTAATATTTATTTTGTATATATAACTGATAGCCGGTCAGGCCTTTTTAATAATTAATTTACAGATAAGAAGTCTATGAACTGCTAAAATCTATTAATGACGTTAAAACTTTTCCAAAAATTTCGCAATCCGAATATAAACATAAAAAGCTAACTCTCCTATTTAAAATCAAAATTAATATATGTTTTTTTGATTCGAGTCTGTGTTCGTCAAGCCTTCTTGAGAACTAATATGCTTTGAGGTTTGTATTCATCTATTACCGTATAATTTCCGTTTTTCAATTCCATGTTAACGATATTTTGCAGGGAGTTCTGCCCACCCTGAATCGACCAGAAAGAGTTATTCTCGATAACTATATACTGAAATTTTGACAAATTATTATAATATCCTGGTGAGAAAGCAGCAGCATATACATATAGATGATTGCTGAAGTATGGCATCAATCCATTTCCTGTCAATATATAAGATTTTTCTGGTATATGGTTCGATATATTTATGAGAAATGATACAGCACCATTTGGAATTTCTTTATGTATGTCCTGCATGGTGCTATAAGTTGTATTTTGTTCCGATACTGGTAATAAGATACCGTATGGCATTGCAATGATAAATACAATGATAATTATTATAATTATAATGGCAATTCCTGCAGGTTCACCATATTTTGTCCTTGAAGTTTTAAAATCTCTCTTTCGGAATTTTTTATAATGAATTTGAATATATTTTGCAATTCTTATTATATTATATGTCCCCATTATCGTTGATATAAACATAGCACCTATAACCATGGCAGAGTACTGGTATCCAAGTTGATAGTAAGATTGATAAGAAGAGGGAACGGCATACATTATGTACGGGAGCGTCATAATAAGCGATAATGGAGAGAATAATGGCAGGTAAATATTCGATTTAAAAAGGAGGTTAAAATAAAATATTTTGTTTGCCCTCTCCGTATCAATAATTGCCAAAAATTTACTATGGTTATTAAACAGCAAAAATATCAACCCTATCGGTGAACTTACTGCTGTCCCCGTCTCTTTTGTTGGCGGTGAGAGTGAAAATGCATATACGCCTGCAAAATACATCTTTAACATTCCAGCAACTATAAGATATATATACAGCAATACCAGTATTATTATAAAATATGAAAAATTCTTTGCACCTCTGGAATTAGACTTTTTTGAAAACCACATTTTAATATTATTTCCGCGCGATGTGTGGAGAAACAGGAATTCGTATAATAATAATATACCAGCAATGTATACAAAATTTGCATGCAATGAAATTATAAATACTAAGGATACAATATGTAAAATCCTTTTTTCTGCAAGAAAAGCATAAAATGCAAGCAAAAAGAAAAATGGAAGGAAAGCCATATTATGAAAAGGGAAAGAAACAAGACCCTGGGAGAATGGAGAGAATTCATAGGAAAGCAAAAATGCAATGGATAAGGCAAAAATTATTTTTTCCGATTTTATATGGCCCTGAAACATATGCATTGATATCAGGTATATGACATATCCAGCCATTGCAATGAATATATCTTCAAAGACCATTATTGAAACAGGAGATGGAAAAAGATAATAGATTGGCAGTTGTACGAATTTGAATATGGTAAAATGTTGTGCTAATGTATTCTCACCTAAAACACTAGTATAGAAGCTTCCAGTGTGGAGAAAAGAAAAAAGGCTCTGGGCATTAATACCGAGGTCGTAGGCTGATATGTTAAGCGAATAATATTGCAATATTGAAAATATCGAAAATATAATTGCGAAGGCAAATGCTGTAAAAAAAGCAACAATATCTCTCTTGCGTAGGGATCGTATCCAAAGTTTTATGTCATTATAAGAAATATATTTCATTTACCATTGCCTAAATATAATTATTGGATTTAAAGCATATGTTTGATTCCTGAGTAAACTTCCTAATTATAGTTTACACCTTTAGAAAACAATAAATCTATGCCAGTTGTGATATAATACGGGCATATGGAGGTAAACTTTATTCCCTCTTATACGTAAATTTTGAAGACAGCAATAAAATCAATTAAATTGAGATATAACAAAATTTCCTTTTTGACCAGTCTTTATAGTAATTCCAGTAAGATATTGCTTTAAGCTGAAATTTACAATCCCATTATGGCTTTCAACTGTGAACGAGCATTGTATGGAATTTACAGTTATACTATGTTCTATATTTATACTGTAATTCCCGGGAGGCATAAAATTTATGCTTGTGCCATTAAATGCAGTATTTGTGTATGGAATAAAGTCCAATATCTTCCCACTATAATTCTTCTCAAGCAGTATCATACCTGATACCTCCATCAATATGCCATAATCTCCAGATATTAGTTTATGGTTTACCAGTAAAAGAGTATCTGTAACTGTGCCTGGAGAAATAGTGGCATCATAGAACCATGGAGAATAGGGATCTGTAATAATATATTGTGGGCTTCCATTATATCCATTAACAGGCAATGTATAGTTATAAAACTGAACTAGCTGGGGCATATTGTTCTGAATTGCCACTGAAGACCCTTCCGGTATTGCGTTTACCATTTTTTGAAGCCCCTTATCGTATTCGGTATAGTGAATATTGGAATAAGTTGCATAATTTCCATCAACAAGGTAATTTGCTGTACCTATATCATGATTATTTTCAGTGGCCAGATTCCCATATGGTGTGAAAAGAAACCACGTAATAATAGCTACAGCAAATGCCACCGTGATAAATTTTTTCATATCGATATGGTGAAAATTCGCTTTTTCATGTTTTCCAATGAATACAGCGCCTGCAATGAATATTCCCGGTGCAATAAGTGCAGGGTACTGGTATAATATTGGCTGGAAGTATGGATGATAGTTATGTGCAAATACAAGTCCGGCGTATGGCAATATAAGGAGTATTTCAGGGACAAAAAATGAAATAAACAGCAATGGCATTGTAACCAGAATAAAATATAGAATTTTTCTGAATAAGGAAGCAGTAAGTATTGAAGGGTTTTTTAGTATCGCTGATATATTTAGAAACTGCAGGGTGTATGATGGGTCTGTAAGGTTAACTCCTATAAATGTAATTAGAATTAATATGATAATTATTGAATAATAATACTTTGGAACCTTTTTATGCCTAATTACCAGTGTGATCAGATAAAAAACAACAATTAGCGCTGCCAGGTAATCTGTTGTGATAGACAGTAAAATAAAAAATAATGAGGACTTAAATTTCTCGTATAATATTAAACAATACCCGGTAAGGAATATAGTTGGAAAGAGTGCTATAAAATGGAAATCAAACCATTCAACGCCCGCAAGTGGAAAGTAAAACAGCCATATAAGCGATAATAACAGTGCATAGTTATGGTTGTTTATAAGTTTCTTTCCTATGAAGTATACAGGGAAAACACCGGCACTTACCAGTATATCCTGGAATGCCATAAGTCCTATCTGTGAGGGAAACAAACTGTAAAGTGGATACATCAGGAAATAAATTAACTTGTTGTATGCAACAGGTGAAGTAAGTGCGTTTTTTATTAAATCTGATGAAACGCCCAGATCAAATACGGTTGAATGGAAAGTAATATATCTCATATATGACAGTAGAGATGATGCAATTGAAAATACAATAAAAACGAGAATTATAATTGCAATGTCTATTCTGGTATTTTTTTCCATGTTAAAACCTATTTGAAAATTAAATATAAATATTGGCTTCCATTGTTAGATTTCAGCGGTTTGAATTAATCGGGATTTAATATGGCTTTAAGTTTCCGTTTATTTCTATAAGATACCATTACACTTTATACCTCTGTGAAATAATCTATGCAGTTCTTTGTTGTTGTAGCGTCTCATCCTTTGTGGTATGTAACTACTGGTCATATTGCCCTCGCTGCCCTATTGTTAGTGGATTAATCTGTTGTCTGTAAACCCAATAATTCACCGATGTTGCACCTTAAGTGGATGTTTAGAAAACTCTGTAATTC
>JAKAAK010000160.1 GCA_021797025.1 Thermoplasmata archaeon | reverse complement strand
GGACAGGAAATAATACTGGAACTCTTCAGCGGTGGAAATCTGATTATTACCGATAATGGAAAAATTGTCTTTGCTATGGATCAGCATGTGTACAAAACCAGAAAGATACTGATAGGAGAAGAGTATATTCCGCCATCCATCGTGAATCCTATGAAAAGCAGGGAAACATTTTTCGAAATACTCAATAACAGCAAGGCATCCATTGTGAAAACACTGGCAACAAGGGCAAATCTCGGGGGAGAAATTGCTGAGGAAGCGCTTTATAGAAGCAACATTGAGAAGAATAAAATGCCTGCAGAAATAACGCAGGATTATGAAAGGCTGTACGAAACGGTAATGGAAATAATGGACGAATCAAAACGAAACATGGCATATTATTATGAGGAGGATGAACTCCTTTCACCGGTAGTACTTACGGCATTGAATAAGGATCCTGACAGGAAATTTGAAGACTTAAATGAGGGTATCTGTTATTATATTAAGAATTATCCTGAAACGGATAAGAATAAATCCAGTATTGAGAGGAGGATAGAGTCGCAGAAGCGTTCCATAGAGGAATTCAATAAATTGATGCTGGTATATACAGAATTCGGTAATTTTCTCAAAATGAATTTTCAGCAGCTTCAGAAACTAATAAACATTGTACATAATAATGTAAAGCGCAACAACAGCGAAGATTTTGTGTTTATGGAACTGGAAATCACGGGAATAACCCCTGCTAAAGGAACTTTTACAGTAAACTATCAGGATACCGGTATAGTCCTTAGTTATACTGAATCTCCAGGAAATAATATAAACAGGGTGTTCAATACCGCCAAGGATTACAGAAACAAGATTGAGGGCGCAGAAAAAGCCATAGAGGAAACGAAAAAATTAATTTTAAAGGAGAAACAAAAAGCCGGAAAAAAGAAAAGAGTGAAATACTGGTTTGAATCATACCACTGGTTCACCAGTTCCGCAGGCAATATGGTAATGTCTGGCAGGGATGCAAAAACAAATGAAAAACTTGTAAAGAAACACATGGCAGATAACGATATTTATGTGCATGCAGACCTGTACGGTGCACCCAGCACTGTGATAAAAAATGACGGTATTGACATCACAGAAGAAACTATACGAGAAGCCTGTGAGTTCGCCATATCACTGTCAAGAGCATGGCCTGCTGGACTGGGTTCGGGTACCGCATACTGGGTAGAACCGTCACAGGTAAGCAAAACTCCTGAATCGGGAGAATTTGTATCAAAAGGTTCGTGGATTGTCCGTGGGAAAAGGAATTATGTGCTGAATCTCCCCCTCCAGCTAAAAGTCTCATTGATCGATTATAAGGGAAATACACTACCCATGATATCCCCCGCGGAAACTAAAATAGAATCAGAAAAGTATGTTATAATTAAACCCGGAAATGAAAAGAGATCCACAGCTGCAGAGAAAATCGCGAAAATACTTGATATGGACAAATCAGAGATAGAGGCAATACTTCCACCCGGAGGATCAATTATAGTGGAAAGTTCGAAAGAAATAACATCGCCGACCTCGTGAATTTGAATAAGTTAGTTTAATTTTGCCTTGAGTTCCTCTATTGTGGATACATCAGTTGGATCCACGTTCCTGACCAATGCAAGCTCATACGTCAGATAATCAGCATAATGGAGCAGGTAAAATAATTTCACAAGGTAATCGTTTGATGGGGATTTAATCACAGAGAACTGTTCCCCTGTTATATCCTGTGTTATTTTTATCCTCTGGTTGATCCTTGTATTATCCGATTCAAATGCATAAAATAGATATTCAGACCTTCTGTAGGCGGATTTCAAGGGCATTGTATCATTATGATTTAATTCCGGGAAATAACTGTAGAATGCAAATGTTTTTGCATTTTCATTGAACTGGGTTTTCCACCTGTATGCTACTGATTTGAAGGGTTTTGAGCCATATATAATCGGAATTGAGCTATTCTCATAAATTTTGAATGCTTCTGCTTTCATTTCACCATGATTTTTATCCATATCGTTGAGAACATCGTAGGTAGAGGAAATTGTATCATCTTTAAACGGGGAAAAGGTGTTGTACAGTGGCATGATCATATACCCCAGCGCCGATCTTGGCTGGATCCCCGATGGTATTATTATCGAATTTTCAACCATAGTTTCGAGTTTCCCACCGGATGTAATTGCCATAACGTGTGCACCTTTCTTCTTGGCCTCCTCTACATTATTGATTGTCTCCTCAGTATTCCCGGAGTAACTTATGGCAATAAAAAGTGTTTTTTCATCTACAAACGAAGGGATCCCATAATCACCTATTGGAATTACCGGACGTTCTGTATAGTATTCCTGGAAGATATTTCCCACTATGCCTGATCCACCCATTCCAGAAATTACAATATTATCAAAGTTAAAATCCACATTGAATTTATCTGTAGATTTTATCTGTTCCTTTAAATTTTTTAATTCGTCAAGAAAATTCATAATAGAGTAGATAAAAATAGCATATTATTTTTTCTATTACATATTATTTTATAGTATTTTCTGACAGCCCTGATAGATAGGATGCCGATTCTCCTTTCTTTTTTATGCTTACGCTCACAGCAAAAACTGATAAGAGGCATATAAGAGTTGTCATGTCAATGATGAATATTAGTCCTTTATATCCTACAATCCCCCCGACCACTCCGAGAAGCACCGATATGAGTCCACCGAAAAGTGCACCAAAATTATATGATA
This sequence comes from Thermoplasmata archaeon, assembly GCA_021797025.1. The sequence continues at coordinate 4,570 of JAKAAK010000160.1, read as the reverse complement.
TACCGGATATAAGGCCCCTAACAGCAGGGTCAATCCTGTCCATGAGAAGTAGGGGTATAACCGGCATGGATCCGACACCGAGAGTGAAGATGATCATTCCCGGGATGGCAAATGGCCTGAGCAGTACAAAATATGGCATTGCAACCCATGAAAATACTAAAGCAATCAAAGAACCTGCCATGATCAGATGCTTCTTTCTGAAGTTATTTGAAAGCCTTCCGAAGATTAGAAATCCTATGGCTACAGTAATGCTTGAAGCGATCATCACAACCCCAACAATTGATCCGGGAAGCCCGAATGATGGTGCCACAGTTGGGTAAAACGATAATATGGCAAAATATGCAGAGAAGTATCCGGACATCATGATCATGGATTTAATCAATGGAATTTTATAATTCATGAGATGTATTTTATGCGTAGCCTTTTTTATGGTACTTTTATCTGAAGGGAGCCTCATTATAGTATATGGTGCAATAATTAATGGGATGGTTCCCGTAATGAGGAAAATCCTCCAGGTTGCCCCGATAGTTGGAAGAAATAAAATGTATGCAACGCCTGTGAGTGCATAGCCTATGCCATAACCACTCTGTATTACTCCGAATATTGTAGACCTTATATCTGCAGGTGAAAATTCGTAGCCTAGAACAGTACCGGATGTCCATTCACCTCCCATAAATACTCCCTGCACGAATCTTGCAGAAAAGAGTATAAAAACGTCAGGAGAAAAAGCCATGATACCTGCAAATATTGCGTATCCTGCTGTGCTCAAAGCCATAACACGCCTCGCCCCGATTTTATCTGTAAGAGATCCTAAATATAGCCCTCCGAAGAATCTGCCGATTAATCCGAGAGCGAAAAGCAGTGATACCACACCCAGTCCTATATGATAGGATTTTTCAAGTTCGGCATATATATAAGTTACAAGTGTCAAATCATATATATTTCCTATCCAGGACCCTGTAGATGCAAAGGTAGCGTGTACATAATCCTTCATAACATATAATTACAGCATTTAAGTTAAATTTTCCCTGACCTTATTTGACATATTATTCATTAAAATCGATCTTGACCTTCCACATAAACCTTTCCTGGGCTGCAGAAGCTTTAACGCCTCTTTCGTTTATGAGGTCTGCAAGCTTTTCTGCCCTGTCCTGTCTGTTGAATTGTATGTAAAGGGCATCAATTCCGAACTCTGGCATGCTACCCTGGGAGGAAATGAGGTCTCCGATTTTATTCATAATTGCAATGAATTTATCCTTTTCAACGTAAAACGTCCCCTTTTCTATTTTAGAAACACCTGTTTTAACTATTCCATCATAGGTTATGCTGGAAACCCTTTTATTGACATGCAGCGCTGAAGTTTTATAATAAAGGCCCATTAAAACTATAAAGACAATCAGTAACGGTATTCCCAGGAAATAGAGCCCTATGGCAAAGGATAATGCTGACATTATGAGAAAAATAACACCGATAGCCAGATATATATTTGCCATTTCGCTTGTATCTGTATTAATTATAAATAATTTATTAAAGTACTATATCAATGAAAAATGGACCGAAAATACGAAAATAATGAACATCAGAACTTTAATCAAAGGTTTTATTTAAAATATTCTAATTCCGGCTAGTGGGTGATAACTATTTTTTAGAAACATTTTATTATATTATGTGATACAGTAATTAAATGGAAAAAATCAGTCTTAACGATTCAATTCAGAAAATTTCTTCAGGTTATGATTGCCTTGACACATTGATGGATGGAGGGATTGAACCTGGAATTATAACTGAATTGTACGGGGAGGGAGGTGCCGGCAAGTCCAACCTTGGAATGATTTATTCACTGTCAGTGTTGAAGAATGGGCTTTCTGTTGTTTATGTTGATACCGAAGGTTTTTCAACTGAGCGCTTTCTGAGCATATCTAAAAACTGCACAGAATATTTGTCGTACATGAATATATACAGGGTTAGATCCCTTGATGACCAGTATCTTGCACTTATCAAGTCAGATAAACTTATTGGGGAAAAGCGTGATTCGAGGCATAGCATGGGGATAATGGTTGTGGATTCATTCACAAATTTTTTCAGAATGGAGGCAGGAAAGGATCCTTCTGCTAGAATGGAAGGATATGAAAAACAGTTAAACATCCTTTCTGGGATAGCAGTAAAATATAAAATACCGGTCCTCATAACAAATCAGATATATGAGGATGTAAATAATAATTCGCTGGAGCCCTTCGGAGGCTTCTTCATAGACCATGCAATGAAGGCAATCTACAGAGTAGAAAAGTTTAAAGATGGAACTAGAACATTAACAGTGGACAAGCACCGTTCCATAATAGAGGGGCGCAGCACGAGATTCAGGATTACTGATAATGGAATTACCTGTGAGGTGTGAACATGGGAGTAGATATTTCCGGAATACTGATAAAGCATGAAACCACAATAAAAGAAAATACTGGCATAACGGTATCGGTCGATGCTTATAATATCATATACCAGTTCCTCAGCAGCATAAGAGGGGAAGACGGTGAACCGTTGAAGGATTCCTCCGGAAATATTACTTCACATTTATCTGGAATTTTTTACCGGACCTCAACACTGCTTCAGAACAGCATAAAGCCGGTTTACTCTTTTGATGGAAAGCCATACCATCTCAAGAGTGAGACACTGAAGGAGAGGAAAGCCATAAAGGATAAGAATATTGCTGAGCTTGATATTGCCATAAAAAATAATGATACAGAAAGGATTAAAATACTCTCATCCAGAATCAATTACATTACATCTGATATAGTTTTAGAATCAAAAAAACTTTTAGACCTGATGGGTGTTCCGTGGGTACAGGCTCCCACAGAGGGTGAGGCACAGGCATCATATATGAGTAAAACAGGAATAGTGGATTCTGTTGTTTCACAGGATTATGATTGCCTTCTATTCGGTGCCAGAAGAGTCCTTAGGAATTTTACAATGTATGGACGTCGCAGAATATCTGGTACTGGAAGATTCATCAATATCAGTCCGGAGATAATAGATTTGAAGGAGAATTTAGAAAGTATAGGGATTACACAGGATCAGCTCATCGGCATCGGCATACTGGTAGGAACCGATTTCAACCCCGGAATCAGGGGAATAGGTGCCAAGACAGGCCTTTCACTGATCAAAAAATACGATACCATTGAGGAAGTTTTAAAATATAAAAGAAAGGAGATAGAAAACCTTGAGGAAATAAAGGAATTTTTTAGTAATCCACCGGTGACAGAGTGCGATGATATCAAATTTAAACCACCTGACAGGGAGGGAATTATAGACTATCTATGCAATGAGCATAGTTTTTCACAGAACAGGATTAATCAAATTCTGGATCAGGTCGAGAAAGGATACTCCAGTGCAAACCAGTCCAGCCTTGATAAGTATTTTTAGCTTTTGATTTCCTGCTCTGTAACCATTACCTGGTGAGACCTCGGGTATTCTAACTCCAGTATACCTTTCATGGCCTTTTTTATATCCTTTTCATCAACGTCTATGCTCTGATTTCTGAAGCCTTCCTCTATTACTGTAAACCGTTCTCCTGTTTTTTTGACTGTTACAATTCTATCTTTCTTGAAACTCTTGATGATAAGCATGTGATTGCTGTCCATTTTGGCCAGCATGGTATGGACATGTTTATCTATACTTCTTATGGGCATCCATGGCATTTAATCACTGTTAAGTTTATTGCTTACAGGTAATATAATATTTATGAGTATTTCCGTTAATGCTTTTTTAAGGTCCATGGGATGAATCTCTGATTTGAGGTACTTTTCCTCCAGTTCCCTGAAAGATTTTACGGTATATGGACCACCATGGGCTTCTGAACGCTTGATTTCCAGTTCTTTAATATAATATGGAAATATAAGGTACCTCATTATATCAATTACAGGATTGTTTTCTGTTATACCCATTGGACAGAATGCATTTTTTATTTTCCTCCGTACATCATCTTCCGTGTCAGTTAAAAACAGTGCGGATTCCGGATCACTTTTGGACATTTTCTTAAAATCATCCATTCTCCCTTTTCCTTTCAGTGAGGATATAAGTGGCATTTCCATGAGAACGGGCTTTTTCCTTCCCATCTTTTCAGCTATGTCCCTTGCAAGCATGTATGCATGGCGCTGGTCTGTTCCACCCAGAGCAAGATCCGAATTCAGATAAAAAACATCGGTAACCTGCATCAATGGATATATGTATTTGCTGAAATCTTTATCTGCATCCTCCTCTGTTCTCCCCATTATTGGAAGGGACCTCCTGATTCTCAAAAGTGAGGAATTCTTTGCGGTTTGAAGCAGCAATTCCCAGTAATCCGGATTTGCCACAACATCTGATGCCCATATAAATTCAACTTTCCCACTCAATCCGGCGTAAATCATGCTGTTTTTCAGCCTGTTACCACTCTCCCTTATTAGATTTATATCCCCGCCGAGTTTGTCATTTACCCTAGCATGCCAGTCTGCAAGCAGGACCTTGATATGGAACCCGAGTTCAACAAGCTGGTTAATCTTGTTCACATAAATCAGTATTGCAATATGGGAGAGTG
>JAKAAK010000159.1 GCA_021797025.1 Thermoplasmata archaeon | reverse complement strand
TATCATTGAAGAAAATAAGCAACATGAGAAGAATTGCTAACAATGCTAATGCGCATGGCGATTCAGCAAATTTAATATACCGGGGAGGCATAAAAGATTGTTAAGTATAGGTTTTTCATAGGAGTATACCATATTAATTTTACTATTTTCTGTTTATCGCAGATCATTACCATAGCTTACGCTAATATCATTACAATATACGAATATTATATTCTACTCTTCCTCAATCTACTAATTCTGGATCCTTGAAATCCATATTGTTCTTCATAACGGAGTATACGATATTCAGTAATTTGTTTGCACATGTTATCATTAGCTTGTTTCCATTCATTCCCTGTTCCTTTTTATGGCTGTAGTATCTTTTCACAACCGGATTATACCTTATTGCAGATACTGTTGATAGATACAGTGCATACCTCATCAATGGATTGCCGCTTTTTGATATGTGGGATGATATATTATAATTCCCTGACTGTTTGGTTACAGGGTCCATTCCTGTGTATGCCCTCAGTTTTACTATAGATTCAAATCTGTTGATATCTCCTATGGAGGATAATATAATAAAAAAAAAATTCCAGAATATCAACATTACAATAGCGTAGATATGCAGGGAGCATGGAATAGCTGTATCATTATTCTATAAATGGAAGGAGCAGTTCCTTGAAGGTGGAAAAATGGAAGGCAGGAACCATTTTAATGAAATATGTTGAAAGCTTGAAGGCAATAATAGGCCAAATGCCTCTAGCAAATAAAATATTTAAAAGTTATACTAGGAGGAAAAGGCAGGTTCAGTGGAAGGAATAAATAACAATGGAATTGAAGTAAAAAAACATGTTATCATTCTGGAGCTAACAGAATAACATACTATTATAGAAAGAATAATACAAATAATAAGAATAAAAGGCATTCAACAAGGATAATGGTAAAGGGCCATTTGAATTTACAGTAAATGTATTACATTATCACAACAAGTATTAACAGCAACATAATTTAATAAAATAATAGAATTATGTAAAGTTCTTTAATATCTATTTTTATTACATTGACTTTTATAATTATTTATAACATTAAATATATTATTCGCGGTATTTTCCGGGAAATATTTTGATACAGAATTAACACAATTTTTTATACTATCTTTATCTTTATCTTCATTTAAGATAGTCAAACACGCATTTTTAATTTCACTATAATTGTTACAAAAAAAAACGTTGTTATTATCTCTCAATTCAGAAGCGGGACCCTGTATATTATACGTTACTACCTTTGTTCCACACGCTAATGATTCGAACGGCACCAATCCCAATGCTTCGTAATCGAAAAGAAATAGCGTGCCATAAGCATCCGATAATAGTTTAATCATATCATTGGTATTTAAATAGCCCACATATGGAATATTATCTATTTTAAAACCACCATATGAAACTATCGGAATCCCATCGCTCACTAGTTTTGTAACAATTTGCTGCCCAAATATATCTCCTTCCAAGCTAACTGTGGGTACAGCTATAAATTTGTCCAAAAATTTTCTAGTTTCAACAGGTTTGAATAAACTGTTATCTATCATTATTATGTTGCCTACTACATTAATATTATAAAGATACTGAAACAGTATGGCAGTCCATGTTGAGTTTGCAAATATTAAGTCAAAGGAGAAGAATCTTTCTCTTTCGAAATACCTTAATACACCGTAAAAGAACGAAAATAAGGTTTGCCTATAGGTTACAAGGTGTTTCTTGTTGCGATATGGCACAAATAAAAAGTGGTCGTTCAATTCCATAACGGATATTGCAGTTATAATTTCTGAATTTTTCTTTTTTAAATAATATGATAAATATTTACCCTCGTTTGAGATAATTAAAACAACATCAAAATGATCTTTTTGGAGAATAAATTTTGACAAGTCTCGATCACGCTTTCTTAGAAATTGGTCTTTTAACCCCTTTGCAATGGAATATTTCCCATTTTTTAATTTTTTTTTGTAAAAAAGATGGACAGGTGAAAGTAAATTTTCTACAATTTTAATTTGGCTTTCTTCAATTTCATAGCATATTAAAACACACGGCATATAAGTATTCAATTCCTTTGCAAGAAGGAAAGCCGTTCTATTCCCGCTAATAGTTGTAATTGTCGGTATCACTATTGCTATTTTATATGCCATTTAAAGTAAATAGAAAACTTTTACTTAAATCTAATGATAAAAGATTAATGTTTTTCTGTCATTTTGTTCTAGGCTTCTTACTCTTATTTTGGAAAATTGTATTGTTCATTTCCTGTAAATATTTTTAGACCATCCAGCATATAGTTAAATGTTCTTCTATTATCGTCTACATTGATTACACTTCCTTTATACGTAAATTCTTCAGTTTCGCCAAGTTCATTCATAACTAATTTATAGTTATCATACAATACAGCCTTACGCTTAACATCAAACTGCTTTTGAATGAGTTCAAATCTACCATTACTTATCATTTTATTTATTTTAGTTTTGTACTTCCTACTTTGCTTAAATGATGCTAAATCGTGTGGAGAGCCAAAAGATTCTGAGAAAACAAACTCATTTCCTTTACTGTATAAAATGGGGGAATTACTCAGGGTCTTTTCTATAATATCATTTATGTCTAACAAAGAGATCAGGCTATTGGAATAACCTTTATAACTTATATATCCAGGATATTTGATTATCAGAGGTATCTGGATTAATTCATCATATAAAAATAGCCCATGACCATAATATTTATTCTCAAATAACGATTGGCCATGATCGCTGGTGAATATTACCATTGTATTATCATAGTCGTCTTTATTTTCAATGAAAGACAGCATATTTCCGACAAAATTATCAATCAATTTGGATCTTGTATAATAAACATCTCTAATCATTTTTTTTTCTTTATTAGTTAAAATATCTAAACCAAACAAACTGCAAAAAGTTAGAAATCCCTTTAACTCTTTTTTTATATACGGCTCGTGCATATACATAATATTAAAAAATGAAAAATAAGGAATTTTTATACTTATATTACTAAAAACATCATTCTGAGCAATAACTGATTTTAGATAGTTATCTAAATAAGTGCTATATGTTTTTAGCCTGTCTAGGTATACATTGGCTAATACTTTAATTTGCCTGAATTTTTTTTCTTTTAACAGCAACTTAAGTAATTTATAGGTATCATGTTCATAAATATATTTGATCTCTATATCTGTAAAATAATTTTGAAGAACATTTTTGTAGTCATGAAAGCCGGTATCTAATTCATAACTTTCAAAACCTCGATCAAAGCCAAAATCAGCAGATATAGCGGCATTTTGTACGCGTGCCATTGATGTATATTCTCTTTCAGAAAGCCTTTGTGCTATTGTTTTAAGTTGGATAAACCTACTATGGTTTAATAGCATTAAATTTTTATTAGACTTTTCCTCATGGAACCTGTGTTCATTCACATATTTTCCGGTAAATAAAGACGCATGTGAAGGAATGGTCCAGGATGATGGAGAAATTGCATTATTATATATAACAGAATCCTTTGCCAACTTCAAAAGATTTGGAGTTTTTATCTGGTCATTATAAACGCCAACGGCGTCCCTCCTCATTGTATCCGCCACAATCAAAATAATGTTCGGTTTTTTCATAACTACATATATCCGAAATGCCTTAACCTTTCCATCATATTTTCCTTATCCTGCGCCCTTCCGGCCCTTTCCTCAGTATTTTCCAAGTCCTGTTCCCATGCTGGCCTGTCGTCTATCTTTTTGGAATCGTATTTGCCATCTATTGACCTATAACCTTTATAATACAATGGATGTATGGGTAATTTATTGTCAAACATATAATTCCAGATGTCTCTTTCAGTTAATAAAATAATAGGTTGTACTCTGAAATGATCTGGATCATATCGAGGCGAAATAAATGTTTCTACGCTTCTTGCCTCATTTTCATCCCATCTCACACCAGTGTATAAGGCATCAAATCTATATTTCCTTATGACATCATTGAATGGTACTGTTTTTAACAGGTGGTTACCTTCAAACGTATCAAGTGAATAATCTATATAACCTGTTGTATCGTTAAAATTTATTTTTTTTAACTCGTTCTGGTTCTCACTGTCAAGGTCTTGTACTAACACTTTGTTATCCTTAATTTTGGAAATAAAATCATCATTCCTAGCATATATTACTTTAAAACCCCACTCTTCAGATATTTTATTTACCATGTCATAGGTTTCATCATAATGTTGACCGTGATCAATCAATATTGCAGGAGGAATATTCAAATTTCTTGATTTAAAAACTTCTCTAACTAAATTCAAAACCACAGTAGAATCTTTTCCAGCAGACCACACAACAGCAGGTCTGTTAAAAGTATCAATTGAATCCTCTATTACTGTTTTAGCTATTCTCACTTTTGCCTGCAAAGATAAATATTTTTCCTCCCTTTTCATCCAAACTCTATAATACAAATATCATATAAATTTTACTATAAGTGACTATGGATAATTTAAAATTTATATTGTCCCATAAATATTTCCTATACATACCCGGTAAAAATATAATAAGAAAATATAAACCTAGAATAAAGTCATATTACAGAAAAATAAAATACAGAATCAGGAAGAAACCATGGAATAGCAGGAGCATTATTTTATAAATGGAAAGAGCAATTATTAGAGGGAGGTAAAAAGGTTTGGAAGGTAAAGATCATGATAAGTCTTTAATGAAAGAGAATGAAAATCTTAAATCAATAATAGGTGAAATAACCATAGCAAATGAAATATTAAAAAAATTATATGATGAGGAAAAGGTGAGTTCAGTGGATGAGATGTATAATAATGGAATGAAAATAAGCAATGCATGCTATTATTCCGGAATCAACAGAATAACATACTATTACAGGAAGAAGCATGAAAACATTGAAGATAGAAGATCTTCAGCAAGGATTGATAATAGTATCATTAATAAAATAATAGAACTATGCAGAGAAAGAATAACCTATGGCTATAACAGGATCTGGGCATTATTGAGGAATTCAGGCATAAGAATAGCTAAGAAGACAGTCTATAAAATAATGAAGAACAACAATCTGACACTTCCAGTGCATAGCCATAAGAACAGAAGGGAACTGAAGCTGTTAAGGGCTGATAAGCCAGAGATGCTGATTGAAACAGATATTACTTATATTCCAACAAACAATGGAATGACCTATTTAATGTGCATAAAGGATGTGTTCTCCAAGGAATGGTATGGCTATAACTATAATACATCATGCACAGCCAGGGATGCTATAAATGCAATGGATGATTCAATAATAAGGAAATTTAATGGTGTTATACCTGATAATATTACATTGAGAACAGATAACGGTCCGCAGTATATCTCTAAGGAGTTCAATAGCTATCTTAAAACAATGGGAATTAACCATGAATACATAGAAAGGGAAACGCCTGAAGAAAATGGAGATATTGAAAGTTTTCATAATTCAATTAAAACTGATTGCATATGGATCAATGAAATCAATAATTTCAGTGATGGCAAAATAATAATAGAAAAAGCATTCTATGATTATAACAACATAAGGCTGCATTCTACATTAGATTACTATTCACCACTGCAGTTCCTGGATAAATGGAATAATGACAGCAGCTTCAGGGAGTATTACAGAGGATTTATAAAGAATCTTAAGGACAGCTATAAAAGAAGAAAACACAATTATTATAGGAGGCCGAGGATAAATGTCTCATGAAATGGAAAGATTTTTGTTTAAGAATGACTATCCAACGTTAATTTGCCTCATACACTGGACTGACACCCAGTGAATATTCATCAGGAACTAAAAAGGTAAAGGGACATATAACCAAGCATGGGCCATCATTATTGAGATTCTTTTTAGTTGAAACAGTGCATTCACTTATAAAGTTTACAAGGAAGTTCAAATCCAAATATCTCAGCATAGTAAGGAGGCTGGGAAAGAAGAGGTCAATAATAGCCATAGCAAGGATATTAGCAGAAACAGTTTATACAATGTTAAAAAACAATGTAAGGTTTGTTGACCAGGAAAGAAAGGACACAATCAATCGTGATGAATTATACTTCAGGAGGCTTGAAGAACTATCATTGAAGAAAATAATGAATATGGAGAGAATTGCTAACAATGCTAATACACATGGCGATTCAGCAAATTTAATATACCGGGGAGGCATAAAAGATTGTTAAGTATAGGTTTTTCATAGGAGTAAAATAATTACATTATCATAATAAATATTTAATAGTGAATTTCAATATACTTTTAATTTATGAATAAAAGTGTAATACTTAAAAAGAGGATATTAATACTACATGATGCTCCCCTATCCGAGTGGAAAGGCACACAAAGAATTTTAATGGAATATGCAAATTATTTAGCAATGAATGGTTTTGAAGTTATTTACGCATCGCCTAAAAAGTTTGAGAGGCCTGAAGGGGAATCACAAATACAGTTCAATAATGATATTAAGTTTTGTGTTAAGGCAATGGGAATGAAACATTTTTTGATATATTTTGTTTCTCGGAGAGAACTAAAATTATTAAAACCCGATTTGATAATAGTAAGCACATTTAACGTCTTTCCATTTATTCCTTTTAACCGTTATCGGGTTATTATGGGTTCGCACGTATATGGACCAGAACACGAAAAATTAGGTTCCAGGTACAATAAATTTAAGATTAAAATGAAAAGGGTTGTTTTTAAAATTATTTCTTTGTTTTACAGTAAAACTAATGTAGCCTTTTATGGTATTAATCCTACACAAGAGAAGTGGTTAACGCAACTTTTACCAAAAAAATTTACTGTGTATTTGCAACCACCTCCTTTAGATTGCAGACCATTTAATGTTGTAGAGTTTCATAATTTGCCAAATAAATTTACTGTTTTATATTTTGGGGAACTGACATATGACAAAGGATTTTTTGATTTCACTAAGATAGTTAAAAAATTTGAAGAGGAAACAATTTATAAAAATATAGAATTTATTATAGGCACTGTTGGAGGGCCGCTTATGAAAGATGCTCAATCGCTTTGTTCCCAATTTAAAAATGTTACTCTTATAAAAACTGAAAAGGAGAATGCAAAAATAAATACATACCAAATGTCATCCCTATTAATATCGCCTAGCAAGGTGGAAAACTTCCATATTGTTTCGTTGGAGGCTCAACTTTGTGGTTTACCAGTAATTTCATCAGATATTTCAGGGCCGAAGAGTATAATAGAGAATAATGTTACCGGTATACTTGTACCCGTAGGCGACATTGATGGCTTTTATCAGGCTTTGATAGGATATTTGGTATGTATTTATT
>JAKAAK010000008.1 GCA_021797025.1 Thermoplasmata archaeon | reverse complement strand
GAATATCCTATGCTGTCAAAATTAATAAACTGGTTTATTGAATAAAGGGCCATGGAAGCTATCAATTTATTACTGTAATGTGTCCTGACAAGTGCGCTTGACTTACCTGTATTTCCAGATGCTATATTCTCGCGTTCTATTAACAGTACCTTAAGCCCTCTTTGAGCTAGATGATATGCTATGCTGCATCCTGTACTGCCACCACCTATTATAATAGCCGACTCAACAGATTTTTTATAAACCATCATATTTTATATTTAATTAATATAAAAATATTAGTTTCGAAACATTTGGAAAAATGACCTGATTTTAAAATTAATTGAAATATGTGGTTTTTCCTCTATCCTCTTCCTTATTTTTGGAAACAACATTTTCTTCATCGAATTCAATATACGACACAGATGCTACAGGGATAAGCCTCAATTTCGACTTCCCCTCTGACGTGACCCTGAATACCAGCGATCCTTCCTCTCCAAGAATTGCATATCCAAAGTATTCTCCCTCTGTTATCAGTGGTTTGTCATCCCCGCTTGATGAAACAACTGTATACTTTCCCCCTTTCTTAATCTCTATCATATCCATGCGGGGATATAATATTATATGTAAAAAGGTTTATTATATCATGTTCAATAGATAATTTTTATACTATACTGAAATACTTTACTATGCCCGGGAATTCATGTAAAGTATATACATCAGTTTTTTTTGATGATTTCGCCCATCTGAGAACGGAATTCGAAAAAGGATTGGCAGATTATTCGGAGCATTATGAAATCAGGTACGATCTGTTTAAATATAAAAGCATTGAAAATCTGAGGCTAATACTCACATACCTTAACTCAAATAATATTGATTATATATTTACTTACAGATCCGCAAACACAGAAGAACTGATAAAAATTTACAGTACTGCAATAAATTTCTCCCCGCCCATTGTTGATGTGGATATCAACTCATTCAAATTCAAAAGGGATTTTTTTAGAGATACAAGGTTGATGGTTTCATTTCACGGTTCTAATGATGATAAAATAAGGATAAAGATTGCCGGAATGTCACCACTTGAGCCCGATATATATAAAATTGCATTGCTTTATACCGACAACGGAAAATTCCTCGATGATCTTGATTATTTATATCATTACAGGCTTGAGAATTCTATAAAACTTGCATTCATTCCCATGGGAGAAAATAATAGTTTTTTGCGTGTAATTTCAGCCCGCATGGTTTCAGATTATGCGTATGGGACCTATAGAGATTCAACTGCCCCGGGGCAGATTGAAACAGTAGAATTCAATAAACTATTATCCCGTTTCAAAGGAAAATATGAATAATTCCGGTGGAAATCAAATCAACAGCAATAGCAGTTAAGAGAAGACCCATGATCCTGGAAATTACAATTGAACCTGTTTTTCCTATTTTCTGGAATATTGGCAGGGAATACTTCAGTATTATGAATGCCAGGATAAGCACAAGAATTACTGCAGCAATTACGACCATTCTGGATGATAGGGCAATTCCGGTGCCGTTAAAATAAATTATGGCAGTTGTTATGGAACCTGGGCCAGCAAGTAATGGTGTTCCTATGGGTGCGATTGCTATCGCTTCCCGGTCAGCGGAATCCTGCTGTTCTGCATTTGTAATTTTTGTCTGCGATGTTTTGCCCTGGAGCATATCAAAACCGACCTTGAAAAGCAGAATTCCTCCGGCTATTTCAAAATCATATATACTTATTCCAAGTATATCAAATATATACACTCCCAGAAACATAAAACCAAAAAGCATTCCCGATGCCATGTACACACTACGCCGTATTACTTCCTTCCTTTCCTTGAGGCTATAACCATCAGTAAGGGTGATAAGTATGGGCACTGCTCCTATGGGATTTATAATAGCAAACAATGCCACGAATACAGTTAAGAAGAGAAGTAAAATTGCCATTTAACCTCTATATTTAAAACGTATTAATCTTTTTGCTCATTAGAACTATAAATTTTGATTAGATAAAATAATATTTATAAACATAATGGGAATTCGAAATTTCACTCACTGATAAGACCTGTCTTCACTATAATTATAATAATTATAATATTCACCTTTCTGTGAGCCTGTAGCTTCTTCCCCAATAGCGTTGGTCATGCTGCCATAGTATTTTTTGATCTTTTCCTCAACAGGGACATAAAGTACCAGTGCCTCTTTTACATCTGATTTCTCTATTAATTTATGCCTGTTCTCAATTGCCATGTCCCCTGAAGCTCTGACAAGGCCACCCAGTTCCCTGAGTTTCAGTGTAAGTGCATTGCTCTTATGATCTTCAAGTGCCCTTCTTCTTCCCTCGTTGATAATAATGTCAGTTGCTTCTATAGCCATATTGGGTATTTTTCCGTCCATGTTGATTTCCTGGGCTATGAACTGCAGATATCTCATTCTGTTCTCCTTTGTATCTGGCATGGAATTTTCCATTAAAATCTCATATCCGTTTCCAACGATCCTCGAGCGCAGTGGGCTCAGTATATACTGTAAATCCTGTATATTGCATGCTGCAACAAGGATAAAATCGGTAGGCACATCATCAACCTTAACACTCGCACCGGCACTCTGCGGGTTTCTTCCAACAATTGGGAATTTCCTTTCCTGCATTGCAGTGAGTATGAACCTCTGGAGTTTTCCCAGATGTGTAATCTCGTCTATAAAAAGAACACCTTCATGTGCCATATGCACAGAACCTGCTACTACACGTTCATATGGCATTGTTCCCAGCTGTGGGTGCCCACCATAGGGATCATGTCTTACATCCCCGAGAAGTTCAGTCTCGCTTGCCCCGGTTGCCAGTACAAATGGGTTTCTATCTATAGGGACAATCACCTTGCTGGGGCTTTTCTTTTCCAGTTTACGGCGGCGTTCCAGAGTCTTTTCATCAAGTACCCTTATCTTATCACCATACTTTTCGTAGACTACTATCTCCTCCTTCTCTCCAACCTTTCTGGTCTGGGTTACCCTGTCATTGTTGTTATTTACACCGAAGGCAACACCTATTACATTGAAAACATCATTGAATGGACCCTGTGTATTGTTTGTTGTTTTGCTGTTATTGCAATTAGGGCAGACGCTTTCTGTGGGTGGGGAATAGAATCCACAGTGAGGGCATTTATATCCCAGTCTCTGGGCAACATTGTCAGGTGCATTTTTCGGGTCAATGATTTCTCCCTCAATAGAGTTCATTTCATGCTTCTCTTTTTCAATCTCACCTATAGTTCTTACCTCTACAAACGGCCTTTCAGGATAAGAAGGATTATGTACAACCCGGATTTCCTCTTCCGGCCTGCTGATATAAAATGACATTGCCTGGGCTATCATGGATTTGCCCACTCCCGGTGGTCCAACGAGAAGAAGATTCCTCCTCTGTTTTGCTGCTATAAGTGCAAGACGGACGGCTTCTCCCTGTCCTATGACCCTTTCCAGCGGGCTTGTCGGAATTTTAATATACGATGTGTCCGGGTATTCACTGTAATTTACATATGATCCCATGTAACCACCCTGATTCCATCTGGCTTTTTTGTTACATGCCCCATTTTCATTCCATAAATAGAGCTGACGCCCATGTTGAAAGCTATATCAACAAATCTCTGGGATATAACACCCCCACTTATTACTATGCTGGCATTTTTAACGCCCTGCATCTGTTCGACAGCGTCTGAAATGGGGTATCTAGCCACAGGATTGGAGGATCCATCATATATTTCAACTGCTTTGCTTTCAAATAGTTCATTCAGCTTGTTTCTTATAAATCTAGGATCATTTACATCCTTAACTTCCTCCTCGACTACCGCAGCCACTGGCTCAGTCTGCTCCACATGCTTCGGCTCTTTTTCCTTCTGTGGCTCAACTTTTGGCTCCTGTTTCTCTTCCACATTCACGTTCATATCGGCTATAGCTTTATTGTTCTTTTCCGTGAATTCCTTGAGCTCTTCAATCATTCCATGTGATTCTAAATACTGATTTACCGGCGCTTTGTATTTTAGAGCCTTTACTATCTGCTTATATGTCAGTTCCTCAACTTCGGTTCCAGGTGGTGCCCTGGCAATGAAATCCACATCTGCAACCTGGAGCATCTCCTTTATTATCAGCTCTCCTCCGTGGTCACCATCAACAAATAAAGTTACTGTTCTTGCCTTAGAAAGCTCCTTCACGGTTTTAGGAACACTGGTTCCCTGTACAGCGATGGTATTTTTTATGCCATATCTGAGAAGATTAAGCACATCGTTCCTGCCCTCTACCACTATAATTGAATCAGAAGTGCCCACTGCCGGACCGGCTGGTAGATGCTCCTCACCGTATGATAAAATTTCTTTCTTTTCAACCTCTTCACGGACAGACTGAATTATACTCTCGCTGAGGCTCTTTCCGTTTGTGCCCATTTTTTTATAAAGCTCTTCCGCTCTCTGGATAACCTTGTCCCTTTTATTGATTCTGACATCTTCAACATCTTCTATGTCTACCTTTGCCTTGCATGGGCCAATTCTATCTATTGTCTCGAGTGCAGCAGCGAGAATTGAGCTCTCTACCTGATCAAGTCCGGACGGTATCAATACAAAACCCTCCGTTCTCCCCTTTTTGGTGTCTATTTCAACCTCAATTCTGCCTATTTTGCCGCTTTTCTGTAAATCCCTTAAATCTAATTCCTCACCTAATAATCCTTCAGTCTGCCCAAATATTGCACCAACAACATCGGGCTTTTCAACAACACCATCAGTTACTATCTTTGCTTTGATAACATATTTTGTTATGTTTGGATCGACATTCATTACTATCACCGTTATTCATGTTAATTAAGTTATTATGATAATTTTTAGTTACCATTAAATTGTTATGTTTAAAATGTATATAATCTATTCGTTGCCAGTTATGTTATTGTTACATGATTTTAGTGCCGAAAATAACACATAGTTATAAATCTGGGCATTTTAGACACCAATTAATATAGATATTTTTATAGATTTTCCAGAACCCGTGCCCGGATTGTTAAGCCAATAATTAGTGTATCATGGCAATGTTGTAATTTGCAAAAGGTTAAAATAAGCTAGATATATTAATCATAGAATGATTAAGTTTGGTGTTGCTGGAATACCACTTACCAGTAAGGGGAGAACATATATAGATTCTATAGAAGATATAGGAAATCTAGGATTGAACTCTCTTGAGGTTCAACTATTGCGCGTCAATGTAAGTGAGGACCCTGCAATAGAGTACGTGGGTATGTATCCAAAAGATGTTGATGATTCCATTATAGTTGATGTTCTCAGACCTGATGAAAATGGAAATTATAAAAGTATAGGCACTGAAAACGAGATTGAAGAAGATGATATAATACAGGAAATATTCTGGAACATGGCCCGGAATTACGAAGACCTGAAAACAGGAAGTGAAATCGCAAAAGAGCTTGATGTTGATATTTCCATGCATGCACCCTATTACATGGATATGTTAAACGGAGGCGAGATGGCTGAGAAATCCATCAACCATCTGAGGTGGTCTCTTCTCATCGGCCGTGCAATGGGGGCAAAGAGGATAATCACACACACCGGATTCTATACAAAGAAAAAATCTGAAAGCCAGAAAATAGCGCTTGATGTATATTCATCAATCTCCCGGGAATTTTCACATGAAAAGGGCTATCCGTATATAGGCATAGAGGCGTCAGGGAAAAAAGATCTATTCGGGACCCAGAAAGAGTTATTCTATCTTGCTGAACGAATTCCAGACGTAGAGCCGATTTTGAATTTCCCGCACATACATTCCATAAATAATGGGTCACTGATAGATGCGAAAAACTTTGAGGATGTTATGAACTCATTTTCAAAATATGCCAAATACGATCTATATACGGAATTCGGTGGAGTAGAATATGACAATGGGAATGAGTTGAAGATAACCGCAATCAAACATGGCGACCTGAAATTTGAGACACTTGCAGAGGTAATATCCTCCAGCGATAGAGATATGAATATAATTTCTATGTCACCACTTCTGGAGCATGATGCCCAGTATATGGAGCTTATGTACTGGAGAGCTCTTTCAAAAAAATACCAGAAAAAACTTACAAAGAAAATATAGGTGAAAAAATGAGAACATATCCAGTTAAAAAAACTATTAAGATTAGCAATTCCACAATAATTGATGTTTTAAAATCATACAATATGGACTTTAAAGAAGAGGATAGTCATATCGTGTCATCCTACCCCGGAATCACAAAAGTAGAACTCTGGACTGATGGCAAGAAATTATATGTGGATACTGAGACAGATATGCAGTATAAAAATCCCGGCGAAACCATTAAATTCTTCAATGATTTTATTGAGAAACTGACTGGCTACACATCAAAGGAAAGAAAGAAGCTAATGTCTAAATAGTGTACTTGTTTATGAGATGTAAATGTATAAGGATAAAATTTATTTATTTACTTTAGCAATAAGCTTTATTTCAATTTTTTTCTTTATCATATCTTTAAATGATCTGTTATTCCGTAATGCATCCCTGATCAGGATATTTTCATTGCAATCTATCGGTGCATGGCAGTACTGGGTTTTAATTGTTTCTATTATTGTATTTTCATATTTTGCTTATATGTCATATTCCCTGATCAATGACATGTCAAAGTTCAAAAATCTTTTACAGAGTTCAAGCAAAAAGACATTTATTTCCAATCTGCCTGATCTCGAGAGAATATCAAAAAGATTCGGTTCCCGCTATCACGACCTTCTTATAGAAGCGAAGCGAAAATGGGGAATTAAAAAATAATTATTTTATTAAATTCTTGACAAACTCAGGGAGGTAAAAAGACCCCTCGAGGATATCTTTATTGAAATATTTGCCGGTTACAGTGGGCTCATCCCTCTTTTTAAATTCTTCACTGGATGCCATTGTAAATGACCACAGCCCGCTGGGATAAGTTGGTATAAATGCGCAGTAAGTTTTGACATATTTAAAAATCCTTGCCATACCATTATGGGCCATTGAAAGCGCTGTTGGCTGATAATAGGGAGAACCTGATTGCGTTACAACTATTCCATTTGGTGTCAGATGTGACTGGATATCCTTATAGAACTCTTCTGAGAATAAACCTTCAGCAGGGCCCACGGGATCGGTAGAGTCAATTATTATCCTGTCAAATTTATCTTTGCTTTCCTTTATGTATTTTATTCCATCCCCGATGATCAAATTGACGTTCTTTTCCTTGAAAGATGATGATATTGCAGGAAAATATTTTTTTGCTACTTCTACAACATTGCCATCTATTTCTACGTTTACAATATTTTCAATGCCGAGATCAACCAGGCGCCTTGCAGCTCCCCCATCACCACCGCCTATAATTAAAACCCTGGAAGGTTTTGAATTAAAGTAATAGGGTATCATTGTTATCATTTCATGATAAATGTACTCATCTTTTTCTGTAAGCTGTACAGTGCCATCTATAGATAATAATTTTCCAAAATCATATGTATCAAACAAATCTATTCTCTGATAGTCAGTTTTTATGGAAAGCAGTTGGTCCTTTATTCTGAACGAAAGTTGCAAATTGTCCGAGTACCTTTCTGAAAACCAGTTTTCTATTAATCTCATGTGAGTTTATATTTATGCCGTATATAATTTTTAGGGAGCTGAATAATACCAGTTAAAATCATTATTATGCATTAAATTCTAAAACTTTTTTCTGGTATATAAATTATAAGATAGGTTAAAAAACCTCATATTATTCCAAAAATTTACTCTTATCCTGTAAATACAGGATTCTGAATTGTTTTTCATAGAAAAGTTTTTATATAACAAAATGCATTAACTATTGGTGAAACAATGGTAGGTATAAGTGAATTGTCCAAGAAAGTTGCCAGCAATACTAACACAACCCAGAAGAAAACAGCTGAGATAATAACAGCATTTCTGAAGGAGACTGTTGACTCCGTTAACGAAGGAAAGAAGGTTAACCTGGCTGATTTCGGTATTTTTGAGAGAAAAGAACAGAAAGAGAGAGTTGCAAGGAATCCAAAAACCAGAGAAGAAATAAAAGTTCCTGCCAAGGATAAATTTGTGTTCAGAGCATCATCCGCAATCAAATACAAGGATTAAAATCAAAATATCCTTTAAAATATAAAATATTATACAATTATCATTTTTGATATTAAATATAAAATAATATACTGTAATATGGTAACATGAAAGTTCTGGGACTGGAAGGAACAGCCCATACCGTAAGTGCAGGAATCGTTGATGAAACCTCTATATTATCAAATTATTCTTCTACTTACATTCCGGATAAAGGCGGTATACATCCCAGGGAAGCCGCAATACACCATGCCGATAATATTGTACCTGTAATGAAGCAGGCATTTGACCAGTGCCATGCAAAACCGGAAGATATTGACCTGGTGGCATTTTCAATGGGTCCGGGTCTGGGCCCATGCCTCAGGGTAGTTGCTACTGCCGCACGTGCGTTCTCTATAAAATACAATATTCCTGTAATTGGTGTTAATCATCCACTGGGGCATGTGGAAATCGGAAGAAAGCTTTCAGGGGCAAAAGACCCTGTCATGCTATATATTTCAGGGGGGAATACACAGATTATAGCCCATGAAAACAACTCATATAAAGTTCTGGGCGAAACCATGGATATTGGACTGGGCAACATGCTCGACAAGTTTGCCCGGGATCTGAATATACCCTTCCCAGGTGGTCCTGTAATAGAAAAAATGGCATTAAGGGGAAATAAACTCCTGAACCTGCCCTATTCGGTAAAGGGCATGGATACATCGTTTTCCGGGATATACACTGCAGCAAGAAACCTTATTGGAACAGAAAAATCTGAAGATATCTGTTACAGTGTTCAGGAAACAACATTTGCAATGCTCGTGGAAGTTCTGGAAAGGGCACTTTACTATACAGATAAGGAAGAAATACTGCTGGCAGGCGGTGTGGCAAGGAATGACAGATTGAGGAATATGGTGGAGCAGATGGCCATATCATCCGGTTACAGGGCATATCTTACCGATAAAAAATACTGTATGGATAATGGTGCCATGATTGCCCAGGCAGGCATGCTGATGTATCTTTCCGGTCAGAGGCAGAGCATAATGGATACAAAGGTGAACCAGAAATTCAGAATAGATGAGGTTGAAGTTCCCTGGATTGACTCAAATGAAACAAAAGTGAACAGCAACAGGGGAGCAGAGGCGTCCATAGATGACACTGAATTTTACGGAAGGAAAACCATTAAAAAAACCCGCATGGAAAAAAATTACAGAAATAAAGATCTGGACAGGAGGATCAGAAATGAACGCATCAGAAATGAATTCAATATACTCTATAAATTGAAGGAAAAGGGAATAGACGTACCTTTGATTTATGACTTTGATCGTTATGATTTTTCAATAACAATGGAGAAAATTGAAGGTATAACACTAAATAAATTCATAAGAGAAAACAAATTTTACGAGGATAAAATCAAGGATCTGGGTAGAATAATAGCCAGGATGCATAATTTATTTCTTTCCCACGGGGATCTGAACCCGAATAATATAATGATATCAGGGAATAGAATATATTTACTTGACCCCAGCATGGGGAATATAAACTGTACAGTTGAAGATATGGCTGATGATATATTTCTCCTCACTGAATCCTTTAAAAGCCTGTTTTCAGGATACAGCCGGTTACTGGAAGAAATATTCCTGAAATCATATATGGCCGTATCGGATAATTCAGAGTTGGTAATGGGCACACTGAATGAAATTATTCAGAGGCGGAGATACGTATAGATAATATAAATCAATTTTAATCATGAAATAATATATGTGCATGTTAAAATTCATAACAAGCAATGAACATAAATATCTGGAAGTTTCCGTTGCCTTTGAGAAGGTGGGATTGCCACTATCCTGGTACAGAAAAAAATATGAGGAAATACAGGCAGATGACAACGCTGTTATCTGCCGGGATAGCTGTATTAAACTGGGCAAGGATATAGAGCAGCCATTTTTCATAGATGATACCGGGCTTTACATAGAACAGTTGAATGGATTTCCAGGTCCATATGCATCATATGTGCAGGATACAATCGGAAACACCGGCATAATTAAACTGGCTTCGGGGTCAAATGCATACTTTAAGACGGTTATTTCCCTAATGCAGGATAATAAAGTGCAGCAATTTACAGGAATCTTAAAAGGGACAATTGCAGATAAAGAAAACAACGGAAATAAGTTTGGTTATGATCCAATATTCATCCCGGACGGATACGATCTGGCCCTTTCCCAGTTATCACCTGCAGAGAAAAATTTAATATCCCACAGAGGCAAGGCAATCAACAATTTGATAAATTTTCTTATTTTAAATAATATAAGATAAACTACCGTGGTCTCCACTGAATATCCTGTCTTAAAATCAAAAGAGAATATATATTCCATATTCATTGGAAAATTGCCATTGCAAATGCCCCGGTAACTTTTCTTAATAAAAATAAACTTATATATTAATATATAATCCAGTATCGCCCACACCTGAAATGGTAAGGCGCTCTCTTGTAGAGTAATATAAGAAAGCTGTGGAGTGATTCCCGGAAGGGATAATGAATAGCCTCCCACCCTGACCTAGAGGCGTCAACCAGCTATAAGCTTGCCTGTATGATAGGTAAATGCAGTTGAACGACGGAAACATGATCAGGAATAAATAAAACTCAAGGTGTAAATTATGGTTGTAGCAGTAGTTGCGGACAGGAAAACTGGAAAAACGTATAAAAAGGAAATTTCAGAGGATGTTCTGGGTTCCCTTGCTGGAAGAAAAATAGGAGAAGAAATAGATGGTATATTTTTTGAAATGCCCGGATATAAATTGAAGGTTACAGGTGGAAGCGCAAATGATGGCTTCCCAATGAAAAAGGATTTATCCATCGCCGGGAAGAAAAGAATACTTGTATCTTACAATTCAGGCAGGAAGGGTAAAAACGGCATTAGAAAAAGGGTTACATTCAGAGGAAACATAATAGGTTCCGACATTTCACAGCTGAATCTTGTGGTGACACAGTATGGAACAAAACCTCTTGATGCCGCTGAAGAAGAGGAACAGAAAGGAGAACAGTAATGGAACAGCCTTCCGTTAATATTGGCATGGTCGGGCATGTGGACCATGGAAAGAGTACTTTAACTTTTGCACTCACAGGTAAAAAAACCGATGTTCATTCAGAGGAAGTTAAGAGAGGCATTTCCATAAAGCTTGGTTATGCCGATACACCCATATACCGCTGTAAGGACGAAAACGGCAAGGAAACTTATTCAAATAAAAAATTATCTGATAATTGCCAGCTTTCCAGGGTAATTTCGATTGTTGACGCACCGGGCCATGAAACTCTAATGGCGACAATGCTCGCAGGATCGGCAATCATGAATGGGGCTATCCTGGTTATTGCAGCCAATGAATCCTGTCCGCAACCGCAGACCAGGGAACATCTAACTGCTCTGGAAATCATGGGTATTAAGGAAATAATTGTAGTACAGAACAAAATAGATCTTGTTACCCGTGAAAGGGCTCTTGAAAGTTACAATGAAATTAAAAGCTTTTTGAAAGGCAGCATTGCTGAAAATGCTCCGGTAATTCCAGTCAGTGCCTATCATAATACCAATATAGACATAGTTCTGGAAGCCATAGAAAAAATTATCAAAACACCTGCATTCAGGGAAGACGATACGCCTATGATGTATATCGCCCGATCTTTTGATATCAACAAACCAGGAACATCTCCCTCTGATCTGAAAGGCGGGGTACTTGGTGGTGCACTTATAAGAGGAAAATTAACCGTGGGTGATGAAATAGAAATTTCACCGGGAGTCCAGGAAACAAGGGGTAATAAAACTGTGTGGGAAAATGTCACCACAAAGATAACATCATTGATGGCCGGATCATCCTCCTACAAATCAATAGTACCCGGTGGACTGGCTGCCGTGGGAACTGAACTGGATCCATTTTTAACCAAAGGTGACTCATTTACAGGTCGTATAGTTGGATTAAAAGGTCATGTGCCGAAAACAGTATTTAACCTTGAAATGGATATACACTTGCTGAACCGGGTTGTAGGATTTGATGAAGAGGTCATAGTGGAGCCCCTGAAACCAAACGAAATAATCATGCTGACAGTGGGCACTGCCAATACTATAGGTTCAGTAATATCTATAAAGGATAACAAAGTAAGTGTATCTTTAAAATACCCGGTTGCCGCAAATATAAACGACCGTATGGCAATAGGCAGGCGTATATCCAACAGATGGCGCCTTATAGGTTATGGTTCTATCCTGAATATCTAAGCAGAAATAGTATGGATATCAATTATTTTTAGAAAATCTGAAAATTTTATTATTTCAATCCTTATTAATATATATACAGAAATGATATGGAAGTCAATGGAACTAAAGGCAAAGGTGGAAAGGTATTTTGAAATAGAAAAATCTGCTCTTGAGAAGATTCATATCAGCGTACCTGTTGATTCTTACCTCTACGGGATAGCAAAAGACCACATGGATATGATCATGAATTATTATAACGATGCAAAGTATTTCTATAATAAAAACGATCTCATAAATGCATTTGCCTCATTGAACTATTCATATGGCTGGATAGATTCCGCTATACGCATTGGACTGTTTGATGGTGAATCCGATCACCGGCTCTTTACTCACTTCAGATGATTATTGATTTCCCCGGGATTCCGATCCACCTCTCTCAGATTAACTGGATTCTTATTTGTGACCATATCAGTTTTTATCAGATCCTCCATAATAGGTTCCAGTTTTTTCTCTATATCCCCTGTCATCCTGTTAAAAGAGTCAATTGTTCTTGAAAAATTTTTCGATGTTTCATTGAAATCACTGGCAAAAATTTCGATGCTGTTGTAAAAATCTTTTATTTTCATTGTAAGTTCATTGAAATTTTCTACTGTATTGATATCCTTCCATCCCATATGAACGGTTAATAATAATGATATAAGCGTTACCGGAGTTGCCACTATTATTCTTTTTGATATTGCATCCTCTATTAATTCCGGCTTACTGGACATGACGGTGCTCAATAGGGATTCTATAGGCAGGAACATTACCACAAAATCCACGGAACCATCGAATTTTTCCCAGTACTTCTTTGAGGCAAGTTCCCTTATATGGCTGTTGAAAGCTGATAGATAACGTTCAATCTGGCCGGAGTTATTATCATCATCCTGGCTTTCAAAGAATCCGCTCAGTGGAACCTTCGAATCCACCACTATATTTCTTTTGTTAGGCAATCTTATAATCATATCAGGTTTGGATTTGTCCTCTGAAACCGCCTGTTCTATAAAATCACAGTATGGTGTCATGCCGGCTATTTCCACTGTCCTCCTGAGCGTTATCTCACCCCATTTGCCCCTTATAGACGGATTTTTTAGTGCCCCGGAAAGTTTTATTGTGTCATGTTCCAGGTCAGTAATTTTTTTTGATAAGGTATCAAGGTTATCCTTCAATGCCCCTGTTTCCATCTTCCTTTCATTTTCAACATTTTCTATATAGCTCTGGTATTTTCGGAGTGAATCCCTGAGCGGGTCTATGAGTCCATTCAATCTGAGTCCGGTGTTTTCTCTCTCCGACTTCTCCGTTTCCAGGGCATTCTTGAATGCAACAGTGCTTGTATTAAGAAGATTTTTATTTTCAGTCTCTAAAAAATCATGCAGGGAGGATTTAAACCTATTCTCCATATTGCCATAAAACTTCCGGGAAATCAGATGATATAAAATTAAACCAGTTATAAGTCCTGCAGCAAATCCTACCAGCGCATATATGCTACCTGCAAAATACATATATAGTGAATATTAAACATGTAAAATAAATTTGTCATACAAATTAATCTTATTGTATGCCAAGATTAATTTGATTTTCTATATATTTCCAGAATTTATCCTCTATTTCAAAACTCCAGAGTGACTCAGGTACCTCAAAAAATGCGAGCTCAGGTGTAAGAAGAAAACTTTCTATAGCTGCCACACCCAGATCCTGAAGCCACTTTCCCATTCCAATGCTGATTTTAGCATCATCAGGGGTTCCGGAAACGGTAATAGAATATGCCCTGTCCATGCCCGCAATGCTTCTCAGCAAACCTTCCTTTGTTGCCTGTATTAATGTTCCATTCGGGTGTTTTCCGAGCTGTGTTTTGAATTTTTCATTTGCAAAATACTGCTCAACAACACTGGATAGTTTGTCCAGGTCTATGTTTTTTCCGTTGAATTCCTTTGTTCTTGTCTTCATACTTCCTGATTGAAATAAGCATATATAATCTTTTGTTTAAAAAGATATTCTGGATAAATAATTGTCACTTTATTCATAATTTAACAGTTCTTTCAAGATATTTATAAATTCACTGCCCAGATAACTTATTTGCGGAATATCCCATGTGTGTAACTTTATCCGTGAAACAAATTCTTATATACTCCTGAATTTATAAGTTCTAATGGACAGTCTTGATATTGATAAAGTCATGGAAGAACTGCAAAAAAGTCTAAAGCCATACAAAAATACTTCAAGGGAATTCCAGAGAATACCGGATTCGGGCATGGATAGCAATGGCATTCTTGACACACTCAAAAAATATTCAACAGAAGAAAACAGGCAGTGGAAGGCGGGAAGAGTCTCCGGTGCAGTATACCATGGCGGGGATGATCTTCTCAATTTTCTTGACATGGTATATCATGTATATTCCCAATCAAATCCTCTGCATCCGGATGTGTGGCCCAGCCTTACAAAATTTGAAACTGAAATAGTTTCCATGTGTGCAAAAATAATGAATGGAAACGAATCAGTCCGTGGTGTGGTATCATCAGGTGGCACAGAAAGCATTCTTCTTGCAATGAAGGCATATCGTGATTATTACAGGAAGAAAGGAATAACAGAACCGGAGGTAATACTACCATTATCTGCCCATGCTGCATTCCTGAAGGCATGCGATTATTTCTGCATGAAACCTGTATTCGTGGACCTCGATGAAAACTACGCAGCGGATATCGAAAAGGTGAAATCTGCCATAACAAAAAATACCGTTGCAATAGTTGGTTCTATGCCAAATTTTCCATATGGCACATTTGATCCGGTAAAAGAGATGTCTGAAATTGCACGTGACCACGGTATAGGAATGCACGTGGATGCCTGTCTGGGGGGTTTCATAATTCCATGGGCAGAAAAGGCAGGGTATCCTCTGCCGCCATTTGATTTCAGGCTTGAAGGGGTAACATCCATCTCCATGGATACCCATAAATATGGTTTTGCTCCCAAGGGCACGTCCGTGGTGCTCTACAGAAACAGTGAGCTTTTCCAGAATCAACTTTATGCAACAGGAACCTGGAAGGGAGGAATATATTTTACACCGACCATGGCAGGGAGCAGGCCCGGTTATCCTATTGTTGCTGCATGGGCAGTAATGCTGCTCATGGGATCATCAGGATACCTGAAGAGCAGCAAGTCTATTCTGGATACGGGAAAATATATAATTGAAAGGGTGAAAAAAATTCCGGAATTAAGACTTATGGGGAAACCGCTGTGGGTAGTTGCTCTCACATCAGATACAATTAATCCATACTCATTGATGGCTGAAATGGGCAAAAAGGGCTGGATGCTCAGCGGTCTTGCCAGTCCTCCCGCATTCCACATGGCACTGACCATGAGGCAGACCGAACCGGGAGTAAAGGAAGCATATGTCCGTGACCTTGAGGAGTCGGTAAAGCTGATGAAAACCGGGGAGAGCAATGCATCTGGGCTTGCACCGGTGTACGGTATGGCATCCGCAATGCCGAAGGAAGCTGTGGATCTGTTTCTAACGAATATTGTTGAATGGCTTTACAGTTGATCATTATGGAAAAAATAAAGGCAATGCTGGGGCTGGATATGGGTACGTCCTCCTGTAAGGCAATACTTATTGACAGCCAGATGAAAACGATAGCAACATCATTCTGCAGTTACAGTTTGAATATTGACGATCACGGCGGTGCAGAACAGAATCCGGATGAGTGGTGGAATGCTATAAAAACATGCGTTATGGATATAAAAAGCAGGTCAGAAGACTACCGGATAGTTTCAATAGGCGTTACCGGGCAGTGGTCGGGCACAGTTCCAGTTGACCGTGCAGGGCATCCACTTCACAATGCCATAATATGGATGGATACCAGGGGCAGCAGGCAGATAGAAGAACTCACCGGAGGTTTTCCATCGGTCTCCGGATACAGGGCCGATAAGCTATATAAATGGCTTCACTTTACCGGCGGCGCCCCTGCCCATTCAGGAAAGGACGCTATTGCACATGTATTATTCATCAAGGAAAACATGCAGGAAATATATAAGAATACATATAAATTCATGGAACCAAAAGATTATATAAACATGCGCCTCACGGGGAACTTCAAAACCACGTGGGATACTGCAACACTCATGTGGTCAAGTGATAACAGGAATCCGGATAAAATTGAATACAGCAATTCACTTATACGAATGAATCAGCTGGATCCGGACAAGCTCCCTGAAATGATAAAGTCCGTTGATATCGTGGGCAAGTTGACACCTGATGTAGCATCAGAACTGGGTTTGCCTGAGGACGTTGATGTAATAGGGGGATGTGGTGATAC
This sequence comes from Thermoplasmata archaeon, assembly GCA_021797025.1. The sequence continues at coordinate 11,921 of JAKAAK010000008.1, read as the reverse complement.
ACAGTGCTCGCTCCTGGGTGGCGGATGCATTGATCATTTCTCCACACTTCTCTATGTGGGAACCTCATCATGGATCACTGCACATGTGGCACATAAAAAAACAGATATAATGCACAATATAGCATCTCTCCCATCGGCGCTGGAAGGAAAATACTTCGTAGCTGCTGAGCAGGAAAATGCATCCGGATGCATGGAGCACATATCGGGACTACTGGGCATAACAGGCAGTGGAAAATATGAAACCATTGATAAACTGGCATCTTCATCTCCTCCGGGTTCCAATGGATTGATTTACCTGCCATGGATCTACGGCGAAAGGGCACCTGTTGAAGATTCCCTTCTGAGAGGTGGATTTTTTAACCTATCACTGGGGCATGGCAGAGAAGACATCATAAGGTCAGTTATGGAAGGGGTAGCTTTCAATTCAAAATGGTTGCTCGGCATAGTGGATAAATTCCTGGGGGAGGGCAATGCACCCAAGAGAATCATCATGTCCGGCGGGGGTGCACTATCCAGTGTCTGGGCCCAGATATTCTCTGACATACTGGAAAGGGAAATACACGTGATTCCAGATCCAAGGTATTCAACTGTACGTGGCGTAGCCCTGCTTGCCGGAGTGGGTTCAGGGATACTTACCATCAACGATCTTAAAACGGTGGCGGGTGATGCTGAGATTTATAAACCCTCCGTGGATAATTTTGCAGCTTACAGGAAAAATTTCGAAGAATTCATGGATTATTACCGTAACAACAGAAAATCAATGCATAAAATAAACATAGAAAGATGAAAGTTTGAATTAAATCAAAATAATGAAAGACTTAATAATATAAATTTAAAAGTTTATTATTTGGTATCTATAACGGTCTTTCCTCTAGGTTCCCTTGTACTCTTTATAAAGAAACTCAGCCCGAATGCCACGAAGGTAAGAACAGCTACAACCAGCATGGTAAGGAACCATTGCGGGAAGAAAACTCCTGAAACTGTAAAGGTGACCGGCCCGAGGTCTCCCATGATGAGTATGAGGAACAGTGCACCAACCTGGGATGCGAGCCATATAAGGCTTGCAGATGTCCCTGACCTTTTTTCACCTGCCGTTTCAAGCGACAGTTGCAGGCCTATTGGTGCCAGTGAAAGAAGGAAGAACCCTATAACAATTGCAATAACAAAATATATTGCAATATTTGCCGTGAATGCAAATAGCAGAAGGAATATGGCAGCTATGATGCTGTTGATCTGAACAAACTGTTTCAGCATGGATTTTTTATCTGCAAAATACGGTATTATTATCATTCCGGCAATTCCACTGATGAGCATGGACGCCGCTATAATTCCCCCCGTGAGTGATGAAACTCCACGTGATGCCAGCATGCTTTCTATCCATTGTGCCAGTCCACTGAATATACCTACGCCGATGAAGAATAACGCCATCAGAATGATAATATTCCTTATGTTCAGAAGCCCTCTGATTTCGTTTACAAGGTTTTTGTCACTGGATGGAACAAAAGAGTTATTCTCCTTCGCTATTGTAAAAAATAACACAAAGGCAACTGTGGCAATCAGTGAAAACACAATCATATTTTCACGGAGTTCGGAGAATGATGAAAGTGGAACCATGAGTGGCGCAACTATAAGTGCAACTATCATCCCCAGTATCTGCCCCAGTGTTCCCACTCCTGTTGCAACTGCCTGTTCTCCGGCAGGAAACCATGTGCCAGCTATTTTTGATATCCCATTGAACACAAATGGCTGCCCTATTCCCGCCAGGCTCTGAAAAACTACCAGCATGAGGAAATCCCTGCCCGCGAAGAGCCTCATCCAGGAAAAGAAAGCTATAATCAGAGCTCCTATTGAAACCACCTTCTTGAAGCCTATCCTGTCAACTAGTATTCCTGTGGGTATGGACAGCGGTATGAAAATAAGCGGCCAGAATGCGGCCAGATAACCAATCTCGGATACATTAACCCTGTATATGGTTTCAACCTGCGGAACGGCTATTCCAGAAAAATTCAACCATATGGCCTGCGATGATAATGCAACCAGTGTATACGCCCCCAGTATAATCCATCTACGGGAAGAATTATTTGATTCGTGCATTAAAAATTAACTGGAACAACTACTTAAAAGTTCTTAAGGGAAAAAAATGGTGAACTTTTGCTGTATGGCGATAACCTGTTGCCTGTAAACCGGTTCTTTATAGTAAGATCAAAGAGAGTTAACATTAATATCAGAGAAAAAAATAAAAATCAATTCTGTATCCTGCCTGTTCCTGAACTTTTCCTGGATATAAGTACAAAAAGCATCAATATCAGTGCTACCAGGGTCACGGAATTCATCAAAGTAACAATTTGTGCCAGGTTTGACTGTCCGCTATCCTCGTAAAGTATTGCGAGTTCTGCTATAACGATTATTGAAATAACAGATATACCGGCTGGAACAGCAAGACCACGGAGGAATCTACCATGATAAATTACCGTTGCAAGCTGTGATACCGGAAGAAATGCCCCGGTTATGATAAACGAACATACTGTAAGAAGCCCGTTGGGGACAACGTAATCAACACTGTGTATTATGTAGTATACAGTGAAGAACATTGCAACCCCGAAAGCCAGCCCGGCAAAGAGCCTGTATGTTTTTCCCGAACCGATGATATAGCCCGCAAAGGAAAATACCAGTGTACCTGCTATAATCCCCTCGAATAGTGACATGAGCTGATAAGGCGCACCTATTATATAAATAAGCCCGGATGAATATCCCATGGTAAAAATCAGGGATACCCCCAGAATTGCGGGCACTATGATTGATGTTGCAGTTGATAGAACAGCTATGCCCTTTTCCTTTTTTTCACTGACGTATGCCATTTTTCACTTCCTCCTGTATCTTGTTATTATGGCGGCTGCAATAGCTATTTCCAGAACAACAAGCATAGAATAAAAGCCTACGCTTTCAAAGAACGGGGTGTATCCATGCTCGTCTTTGTTCAGTATGCCCACGCCCATGGATGATAGATTTACAGAGGATGAACCTGTTCTGTTATATCCCAATTTATCCAGAGGTATCTGGGGCTCCATGGGGAATAAGCTGGAATAATTATCCGCGGATGTGTTTGTCACGAGACTGAAATGTATATTTGAGGGCACTGGAAAACCTGCTGATGGAGAAAATTCTATAGGCGTCCGGCAGTCCGAAAAATTGAAGAAATCCAGGGGCAGGTACGAATCGTCGACCATCTTATTCAGTGCCGGCATTTCCCAGTTATAATCAATAAATCCAAGTATTGATGTAACAAGCATCTGGGTATTCGAAATGTAATCCTCCTTTGCATACGGGGATATGACCATTAGCGGTATCCTTAAACCCAGCTGTACCCCATCCATTACAGGTGGAACAACCTGATCATAGTATCCTCCGAAACCATCAAATGTAATAAATATGGCAGTGGAGTTCCATATGGGACTCTTTTCTATAGCATCTATTACGTAAAGCAGCAGCATCTCGCCATTCAGTATGATATTTGGCGGCCCCATGCTTTTACCTGTCCCCTGTGAAAAGAAGTAACTGACAGAGGGAAGAGTTCCATCCGAAGTTTCATTCAAAAAACTGTTCCAGCTCTGAAGATGTGAAGAATAATCAGTGTGCCCGTACAGGAAATCCCAGGATGCACACCTGTATGCTGTGTTATTCAGGTAAACTCCATAGGATATGTTATATTTTGAAAGCTCACCGAATATTGACTGGGAATATGGAATATAGGGGGGTGGCCCATAATCGTTAATTATAGGGGAGTAACCTGCAACATAGTAAAGGTGGTGTGGCGCACTTTCAGAAAGGCATGGGGCATAAAAATTATCTGCAAGCCCGTACTGCTCTGCAATGTCCCACTGTGGGGCCTCCTGTGCAGCAGAATAATAAGTCAATCCCTGCGGGCCGCTGCCATTCAGGAAACCATTGAGTTTTCCATGATTGAAATCCAGGTGATATGAAACATAGCCCTCATTCGGGTCCTTTGTGCTGAATGTCCCGGAAGGTATCTCTGTAAGCATGTCTCTTGCTGTTCTGTTCGAGAGCAGGTTCAATGGCACTGACAGGTTTGCAGAAAGACTAGCATTAGATGTGTAACTATCAAATGGATATATTCCAAAGAGATTGTCGAAACTGTGGTTTTCCAGGTATATATTGATAACGTGTTTTATCGGCGTTCGAGTTCCTGAATCAGATTCCAGTTCGACTGTCTGCACTCCCTGTGTTTTCACACCGGATGTGGATGCTACAGGGATAAAAGCTATGATTATAAACATTAATACAACAATAATTACAGAAATTTTGAGAAGAGACCCTGATCCCATAAAAATTAAACAGAGAGATATATATAATTATTTTGAAGCTAACATATTGTAAATTAAAGTCACAATTACAGAAATGAGTCCTGTATTAGCCTTGTAGTCATCTCAATGCTTCCCGTAGAAGTAAATGTATTTCCATGGCTTAATAAATCCTAGATTATATACCATAAAGAAGATGTCAACATATCAATTGTAGTTGTTGTTACTTAATGGCAGTTGAATACACAGCAGTGTATAGAACTCAATTCAATTATGTAGCACGTTATTGAAGAGATTACGCTTATTTTAAGTTCATGACGTGTTAAATTAAAATTTCAGTTCGCAAGTGTTAAAAAGCTGTTATGAATTTGCAAGGGTGAATGATGACGTTAAGAATATAAGAAGTACAGAAATTCGCTATTTATTCAAATTGCTCCCGGTTTTTCTTAAATTCAGCTCAGATAGGAAAAAATCAAGGCGGCAGGAAGAATATGATTACAGGATTGAGAAGCATGGCAGGCTGGCAGTAAACACATTCATTCAACTGGGCCCTACATTTATCAAACTTGGCCAGGTCCTATCCGCGCGACCTGACCTGCTCCCAAAAGAATATTTAAAAGCATTCTCTGATCTCCAGGATAGAGTACCTGCGGACAATTTTGCATATGCCCGCAGAATAATAGAAGAAAATGTTGGCGATCCTGACAAGGTTTTTGATGAGTTCAACGAGGATGCCATATCTGGGGCGTCTCTGGGCCAGGTTTACAGGGCAAAATACAGGGGAATAGATGCCGCTGTAAAGGTAAACCGGCATGATATAGACAGAGTACTGAAAAGAGACCTGATTATCATAAAGAAACTTCTCGATGTATTCAAGAGATTCATAGATAATTTTCTATATATTAGCATATCCAATGTAATTTCTGATTTTTCAGCCAGAATATATGATGAAACAAATTATCTCATAGAGGCAGATAATATCAGGAGGATAAGGGCCAATATAAAAAAATACAATATAATCATACCGGATGTTTTATTTGCATCAAAACAGGTTTTAATACTGACATATATAGAAGGAATAAAGGTTACCGATGTTAAAAAACTCGCTGCAAATGGGATTGACCTTCCCAGACTGGCGCATGACCTGGACATAACATTTATACGTATGCTTTTAAGAAATGATATATTCCACGCCGATCCACACCCGGGCAATATATCAATTGCAGCAGACGGCCGGATCATTCTCTATGATTTCGGAATGGTTGGCAAACTTGATGACGATACAAGGTTTAAACTTTTGAAGCTTTATGATGGATTGATCAACAAGGACCCGGATACAATAATGGATTCCCTGATTCAGCTGAACGCACTGTCACCTGCTGCAAATAGAGGAATTGTAAGAAAAGGGATAGAGCTTTCCATAGCCAATCTCTCCGGTACCAATGTGGATGAAATGGATATAAGGGAGTTGCTGGCAATAGCAAATAATGTAATATTCGAGTTTCCATTCCATCTTCCCAGGGAACTGGTACTTTATATGAGGATGTCATCGCTTCTTGAGGGCATCTGCAAAACCCTTGATCCCAATTTCAAATTCGTCATCGTGCTAAGGGATATTCTTTATAATGAAGGCATGTTGCAGGAGCTTTACATGAAAGAATTGAATGAATTTGCACAGAAATCCATAATCTCTCTGGAAAAGGGCCTTGATGTGCTCCCTCTTCTCAAAAGGCGGCTGGAAGAACAGGAAATGCCGGCTCAGGAAAACAGAAAGCTTCCTGCTACGGTATTTCTATCAGCGATATTCATCGCCATGGTTCTGTTTTCAAGAGCTCATCCATTGATTTCCTATATCATCATGGCAGCTGATATAGTATCTTTTATATTAATATTGAAAAATAAATAATTTTCTCTGGAAATATTTTCATTCGGTTTTAAAAATAATTATTCAATTTTAACTGTTTTTACATTCTTGACAGGTATTTTCAATGAAAGCACGCCATCAACATATTTTGCCGTGAAATCCTGTTCTGTGTCAACTTCAAGTGGCAATGACATTCTCTTGAAAACCTTATCTGGCCTCTGATTTTCGAATACAGTTCCATCGGGTTTTATTTCTCTGTCTGCCCTGATGACTATTGCATTCTTTTCAAGTGTAACCTTTATATCATTTCTGTCAAATCCCGGAAGATCTGCATCAATTCCAATGTAACCATTGTCTTCATACATTGTTACCGGCGGATACATGTAACTCATTATCTCCCTGGCCCTGTTGTTGATATTCTTCATAAACTCATCAGAGTAATATTTTAACGGTCTGTACATATTTCAAATATAAATTATGAGTACTAAAAGTTTACGTTAACGCCTGGCATACAGTTTTTTTTAGTTCATGGGAAAAGGAAAACTGTAATAATTGCCATTTTTACTCATTATTCTAGTACTCCTGTTGCCGGCTTTTTATCTTACGTAAATTATTACTATTCTTTCCCAGTATCTCTTCCGCCAGGGTATAGGGGTCTTCATCCAGAGAATTATCTCCATATTCTATGCCATCCACATAGTCCGAATATTCATCATAAATAGCTTCCATGACGACCATTTTAAGTTTTCTGTAATATTTCTCACGTGGATTCTTATTCTTAATTTCCAGTATATTTTTTACCAGCTCATCATAGTTTTCCCCTGTAAGTGAGTTAACTCCTATGACCGGAGTTTCAAGTTTATTGCTCATGTTGAGAGATTCCCTTATATCCTTTATCGCCAGATATGATCCTTCACGATCGATTTTGTTAATTACAAAGATATCTCCTATTTCCATTATACCGGATTTTATTGCCTGTATTTCATCCCCGAGGCCGGGTGCAAGAAATACACATGTCACATCTGCAATATTCATGATGTCAATATCTGCCTGGCCGGATCCAACGGTCTCCAGTATTATGTAATCATTGCCTGCGGCTTCCAGCACCTTTATAATATCCCAGGTGTATTCTGACAGGCCACCGTTGTAAAGCCTGTTGGATGTGCTCCTCATATATATCCCCTTGCTGCTCAGGGCTGCCTGCATTCTTATCCTGTTTCCCAGTATAGCACCACCAGAAAACGGGCTTGCCGGGTCTATTGCAAGGACTGCAACCTTTCCATGGACAGCGAGCGATGGAGCAAGGTTTGCTATTGCAGTACTTTTGCCAACACCCGGTGGTCCGGTAATCCCTATAATCTTTGCACTGCCGTATCTGTATATCCTGCTGATTATATCCTTTCTGACTTTATAGCCAGAATTTTCTATCAGGGATATGGATCTGGCTATTGCCCTGTAATCCCCTCTCAATATGCCCTGTACCAGGATTTCAGTATTCATTCGCTCTCAATTTCCTTATTTCCCCGGCTCTTGCCCTTACATGATCTATTATAACGTTGAGGGGAGTTCCCGGACCAAAGTTTCCAGTTATTCCCATTTTCTCAAGTGCGGGTTTATCCTCATCAGGTATAATTCCACCCCCGACCACTGCGATATCATTAACTCCCTTTTTCCTGAGTATTTCCATAACATTTCTGAATGCTGTCATATGTGCTCCATTCAAAAGGCTAAGGGCTATCACATCCACATCCTCGTTTATGGCTGTATCGACTACTTCCTCCGGAGTTGGCAAAAGGCCAGCATAGATGACATCCATTCCTGCATCCCTGAACGCCTTTGCCAGGACAAATATGCCACGATCGTGCCCATCTATTGCAGGTTTTGCCAGCAGAACCTTTACAGGCGCTTCAGTATATTTTTGGTTCTTTCCATTCACCGAATATCTCCCTCCCTACATTTGATATTTCTTCCAGTGTGCAGTAATTTCTTACGCATTCCATTATATATGGCATGAGGTTTATGCTATCATCCTCCATTGCCTTATGCAGATTCTCGAGGGATCTGGAAACCTTCGATTCATCCCTCTTCTTCTTGATACCCTCCAGGCTCCTGATCTGTCCATTCTCGGCCACATCAGTAATTTTCAAAGTGTTTATGGGTTTTTCATCTTTGTCAACATATTTGTTCACTCCGACAATTATGTCATCCTCTCTTTCTATTCTGAGCTGTTTTTTATAGGAGGTGTCGGCTATTTCCTTCTGTAGATACCCTGCCTTTACTGCGTTGAGTATTCCCCCCATCTTCTCAATTTCTGAGAAATATTTGTATGCCTCAATTTCCATTTCGCATGTTAGCCTTTCAAGGTAATAGGATCCGCCGAGGGGATCTATAACATCTGTTATCCCCGTTTCCTCTGCTATTATCTGCTGCGTCCTCAGCGCAACTTTAACGGCATCATCAGTGGGAAGTGCCCATGCTTCATCATAAGAATTGGTATGCAGGCTCTGGGTGCCTCCCAGTACAGCTGCCATGGCCTCTATTGTTGTTCTGACTATGTTGTTCAGTGGCTGCTGCCATGTAAGTGTGTAACCGGATGTCTGTGTGTGGAATTTTAATGCCATGCTTTTCGGATTCTTTGCATGGTATTTTTCCTTAAGCACCGTTGCCCATATGCGTCTTGCTGCCCTGAATTTGGCAATTTCCTCGAAGAAGTTAATGGAGGAATTGAAGAAAAATGATGTTCTCGGTGCAAAATCATCCACATTGAGTCCTGCATTTATGCCCATCTCAATATAGTAAAACCCATCAGCAAGTGTGAAAGCAAGCTCCTGGACTGCGCTGGATCCTGCTTCTCTTATATGATATCCGGAGACACTTATATAATTCCATTTGGGAACATGTTCGGTTGAATAGGTCAGCATATCCCTGATCAGCCTCAGATGCGCTTCCGGCGGGTACATCCATTCTTTCTGTGCTATGTATTCTTTGAGTATATCAGCCTGTACTGTTCCTGAAATTTTATCCAGTGGTGTGCCATTCTTTTCTGCGAGTACGAAGTACATTGCAGTAAGTATTGCTGCAGGGGCATTTATCGTCATGGATGTGCTTACCTTTGCGAGGTCTATGCCATCGAATATTCTTTCCATGTCATGTAGCGATGAAACATTAACACCGCATTTCCCTACTTCGCCCTCAGCTCTTTTGCTATCGCAGTCATACCCATAAAGCGTGGGCATATCAAAGGCAATGCTCAGACCGGTTTCGCCATTTTCAATTAAATATTTTAGTCTTTTATTGGTATCGTCAGGTGTACCAAAGCCAGAGAACATACGCATGGTCCAGTTCCTTCCCCTGTACATGTTTGGATATATTCCACGTGTGAACGGGTATTCACCGGGATTGCCGATACGGCTCTCAGCATCGACAGGCAAATCACCGGCCATGTAGAGATCCTTAATCAGCATTGATGATGAATTTTCCCTGGGTTTGTCGGTATAACCGGTCTTTTTATTCCAGGGATCCAAAACATCTTTTTTCCACTTTTCATAATTTTTATCTTCACTGAATGATTGCATTATTTCCTTTGCCTTCATATCCCAGAAGTTATCCATAAGAACTTAATAGCTAAAAGCATTAATATTTTTCTTATGGGGATATAGTGGGCTTTCCAGTCAATGGACATTGGTAGATAAAGAATCCACCCTATTGGTAATAAATCCGTTTAATCCAGCCTGCCTTATTTTTTCTGCATTTTGAACACTATCTACCGTCCATGGCAATACGCAGAAGCCCTTATTGTGTATTTTTATAAATTTATCAATATATTCCTGTTTGAATTCAGGGAGGTACAATGTAACATCCATAGATCTTAAATCATCGCAATCTATTTTACCCATATACTTTTCCGAATGATTGTCATAATCAAGGCCGAGCATAATAGTTTCATTAAATTCCCTTGCCTTTCGTATAGCAAAGGGGTCAAATGATATAATGCATACATGATTTTCCATCCCTGCTTCCTTAACAGTATCAAGAGTATACCTTGGGAGGTCATTCTTAATAATATAGCCATCGTCATGTACAGTTTTTAACTCAACAAGAAAATACTTTTCCCTGAAAGCTTCCAGCAAATCCTTTAATTTGGGAATTTTCTGGTCCCCAATCCGTACCCCTTCAATTTCACTGGATGTCATGCTCTCTATTTCTCTATTGATCGAAGCAAGTCTTTCCAGATTAAAATCATGTATGACGAATACTTCATTATCTCTGCTTAAATGTACATCGAGTTCGACCACATCCGTAAATCTGAATGCGTTTTGAAACGATTCCATAGTATTTTCAGGATATTTTGAAGGAAGTCCCCTGTGGCCCACCGCAGTGAAGTTTGATTTTATGTACTCATATATATTCATTGCCAGTAATTTATCACAATATTATAAAAATATTGTTTTCCATATTATGTAGGATATTCAAAAACGTGCTGCAAAAAATTTATTTTCTTCAGAATAAAAATCACATTTCTTGCAAATCTACATAAAATATTATCTATGAAAAAAGGAGCAATGCAATTTAGCCATTTAACGTTATTAATACCTTTCAGTTAAAAATATAATTTAAAAATCGAACTTCTTAATAATTTTTTCATCATAATAACTGGCATATGTATATTTTCTGAGCAGTGGATAATAATTTAAATTAAATTTCCTCAATATTTCTCTTACTTCCTTAGAAGAATATGTCACATCAAATTCCTCTTCTATATATTTCTGGATTTCCCGCACGGTACAAACTTTTTTCTCCTCTATGCAGTTTTTCAATGTGCACATCTGATTTTCATGCAATTTGCTGGGTCTACCCATGTATGTTCTCACTATTACATTCTTATTCTCCTCATCCTCAACTGAATTTACAGCCTGTAATTTACTTTGTACCATACTTTCACCCTGTAATTCGTATATACATTTAACGTATAAATACGTTATTATTATTGTATAAAAAATCAAAAAAAAACGAAAAATACTATATTTTGTTAGATTTCATAATATAACCACAAGATTTCAAAATTTCACCAGAAATTTACCACCTACTGAACATTGAGGTCGAATACAGTCAAATTTACTACAGAATACGAATTTATAATTGCAATTTCGCATTTATGATATAATTTGGAATTTATTATATTCTAAATCAGTGATTAATAAATTATAATGATAATAAAATTTAACAAATAATTGTTAGTGTGCAAAGAAATCAAGAGGCTGAAAGGAAGATCACTGAATTTCTTATTTGATTTGATTTCCTTCCGTAGAACACTTAAATTTTGAAGATTCCTATTTTTTCTGAGCATTTCTTTCTATTTACCCGGGTATTCATTCTAAATCATAAGAGCATATGGGAGTAATAATTAACTATATAAGGGCATAATCAAGATTGCCAGCTGTCAAAATTTTGAATGTTCCGGTAAAAGTAAACGAGAGAACATATTAATGTGGCAATTGTGCCCCTGTTTGTATAATAGCCCGTTATAATAATTCCGCATTGAATAACATGCAGTATAACATTAAAAGATAAATGAAAAATATAAAACGACTATACCCTTATCAAAGAGATATATCTCGGAAAAGGTAAATGCTGCACCTCTGAAGAACCCGATGAACCCGATGTAAGTACATAATATAAAGGCAGATTTTGCAATATGATACATACTGCGGCAAGTCACAAGGTTTTTTACAAAGAGG
>JAKAAK010000158.1 GCA_021797025.1 Thermoplasmata archaeon | reverse complement strand
ATCTAGCAAGATACAAACAACATATTATCCATTTACAGCTAGCTTAGGGAAATATAGAAATTTTAATAGTAATTTCAAAAGGGGAATGAATATATGCATTTTATGCGCAATTTCCTCATTCATGGTTTATAATAGTTTGCCATATGCAATTTCGGATAAAGCCTTGTTTTTTGCCTCTCCTGTTATTACTTTAAAATCAGAAAATCAAAAAATATGGAAGTTCCTAGAAACTAATACTGATCTATCTGCTCTTAATGACTATTCTAACTTCTCAAAGAAAACCACTAATGATCCTTTTTACTCTTTTATCGAGCTAATTAAATATATAGACGATAAAATTGTAAATAATATAAATACCGAAATAGACTTCCAGGAAAATGAAAAAGATATAGTAAATTCTTGGAAAAGCCTATCTTGGATAATTGGGTATTCAACAGCAGACATTATAAGAAGCCTGTACACATATAATGACTCAAAAAGATTATTTCAACTGATTGAAACCCTGGACAGGAAGGATATAAATTTGCCTAAATTAGTTAGAAAGTTTATAATCCATAATAATAGCAGCAATAATTATGTTTATGAGAGGGAAATATCAAGAAAAATAGTATTTTTTGAGGATGTAAATCATGACATAGAACTATTTTATGGTGATTATATAAAAACTAAAAATACGCGTGTTAACGGGCTTGACGCGGAGGGAAAAGTTCAGGCAACTGGGAGAACGCAGAGTGACAGTATGCATATAAATAAATTGAATGCTTTCTTGTATACTTATAATGAAGAGGTGATGAAAATGGATAAAAATTTGATTAATACGTGCTACTATATAGGGGCCACTATAGGAGAATACTGCAAGGGTGGGGACTCGAAACCAGAGGATAAAGATATGCTATACGAGCTAAGGAGCTGTACAAACGTTGGCCAGTTTCTGCAATTCCTGGATAGTGCAACTTTTAAGATAGATAATTTAAATGTTCCAACGAATTTGTTGAAAGAAATGGATACTAAAAACTGGCAGGATATAAAGTCATTAATTTCAATATTTGCGCATCAGGTCTTTTATCAGAAGCAGAAGCCAAGAAACGAACAGGTGAATTAAAATGTACGAACAGAAAGTAAATTGTGTGACATTTACGGTAATCGTAAAGGTAAATGGGAATGTGAATGGAGGATGGGGAGAAGATATAATTTCTACAATAAAGAAGATAAGGCTTCCCGATTCAACAATGAGAGCTTATATAAGCGGTCAGGCCTTAAGAAGAATGAGCCGGGATCAACTCAAATCAATGGGTTATCATATTTCAAGCAAGATACCCGAGTCTGTAACAAATGAGAAGCAGCCGATACCCACAGAAACAGATCCGGAAAAAAATATTGACGACGATCTTTATGGCTATATGAAAACAGGGAAGAAAGGGAAGAAGGACGAATCAACAATTTCTAGAATAAGCCCTGTTAGAGTTTCGCCAGCCATCTCATTTTTCCCTTATAACTTTGAGAGAGACTTGGGATTGCAAAATAACAACGATATTGGTAAATCCAACAGATTTTATGAAACTGAGATCTCTGATAATTTTTATGTTTATACAGTTTTAATAGAAATGGATAGAATAGGAAGAGGTGGGTTCAAACAATTTATAAGTGATAATGAGAAGAAAAATAGGATAAAAGCTGTTATAAAGAGTTACCAGCATCTCTGGGGTGGAGGTAAGCAGAGCAGGCTGCTTTCAGACATGTCTCCAAAGTTCATTATATACCAATCCCAAATTATTAAAAAACCATCGTATCTAGATTACGTTTTAATGGACGAAGATCGAAATATTGATGTCAATTTACTCAAAAATGGATACCTGAATAGCAGAGACATTAGTGTAAATACTATTGTGGGCATAGATACAATAATCAAAAATCATAATGAATTAGATGTTACTGGGATAAAAAATATTTTGAATATAAATGAGGCTTTTGATGCTATATACAAAGATATAGATTCATTGCAAATAAGTGAATTGAATGAACAGAATTAAACTTATTAAAATAAAAGTGCACGGTATCACAAACTCATTTAGGATTCCATTCCATATGACAGTGCACGATACCTTAACCCTTCCACCAAAAACAACGATAATAGGAATGCTAGGCGCGGCACTGGGTTATAGCAGGACAGATCAAAATTTAATAGCCCTCTACAACGATACTTATATTGGGGTACTGGGATTCTCGAATGCAAGATATTATGATCTTATGAGCATCTATAAATTGAAATCTGAGGTCCAAAAGGGGCAGTTGCAAAGACAGATTAATTATGGCAATTCATATACAATTTATATAGAAAATTCTAAAAATTTAGATGAAATATATGAGGCACTCAAAAATCCTGTATATGCCCTGAGCTTGGGTAAGTCGCATGAAATTATTGATATATCTGAAATATCCAGAATTGAAAAAGACACCATCGAATCCGATTATGTCATCGTTTCAAATACAATCGTTCCATTTGAGGTAAATGATTTTGATATAGATGAAGTTAACGGAGGTACCGTAGCGCCGCTTGTAAGCAGACAGATGCCGTTATCATTTGCTATAAAAAATGGGTATAGAGAACCAGAAAATTTTTGTAAAGTAACTGAGGTAATGAATTTAAAGTTGAAAATAAAAAGATTTGGATACGAAGCAATATATGATGATGGTTACGATGCAGACGTCATATTGTACTGAAATAATAGCAAAATCTAGTGGCGAAACCCTCCTTGAACATACAAAAAAGTGTTTGGATAATTATAGATTAGTAAAAAACCAAATAGGGGATAAAATAAATATTGGTCTCGAAAGCATTAAAATGGATAGGGATTATTTCTGGAAGCACACTTTTATGGCCGTAGCTTTCCATGATTTTGGCAAAGTTGATTTGTCATTTCAGGAAATGATACGGAAAGTAAATGGTACAAAAAAGGCATTACCACATGCATTGATTTCCGCCATGGAGGTTAGGACTAATTATGAGAATAGAAAGGAAGACCTGTTATTCCGTGAAATTCCAATTTCCACCTTATGCGTGCTCTCCCATCATACAATGTTAAGGAGTAAATCATTCTTGAATGGGCAATCCAACCTAGATAAATTAGATCTTTGTAATTACGATAAGTTTCTCGCTTTTGTTAAAGGCGCATACAAAGAAGTATTCGGCAACGATGTTTTTATATCCAATACAATAGTAGAAAAGGGTAACTATTCCTCCCCTATAAGTGCAATACATAACAGAATCCAAACACTCAAAACAGGTGACCTTAAAAAGTTACGGTATGTTTATACCTTAATGGAAAATATATTGCATATATGCGATTGGCATGCTAGTTCTGGGGCCAAATTTAATTTATTGCCGGAATATGGTGATAAAGTATATAATTACCTAAAATCATTAAAAAACTTTAATGGGCTTAATGAAATGCAAAAATTCACGGAAACAAATTCAGGGTCATATATAATACAAAGTCCCACTGGATCAGGTAAAACAGAAGCCGCTTTGTTATGGTCTCAAAATAATAAAGGTAAACTTTTGTATTTACTGCCTACCATGAACACAACAAACAAAATTTTCGATCGTCTGTGCAAAGTTTTTCCTAGGGAATATGTTGGTCTATTGCATAGTACCTCGGATCTATTCCTTGTGAATTCAGATACTGCAGAGTACGATCAAAATGATTTTTCTAAATTCTATTCCAAAACATTTAATATGCCAATTATGGTGTCTACAATAGATCAATTATTGTTTTCAATATACAATATTAACAGATGGGACAGTATAACATTCAATTCACTCATCAGTAACATCGTGCTGGATGAAATTCATGCATACGATCCAAGGTCGCTCGGATTGATGATAGAATTCCTCAATACTATATCAATATTCAATCCCAATATACTTCTGATAAGTGCAACCATACCCGATTCTTTAAAAAATTTCATAACAGAGAATTGTAAAATAAAATTTAGCGAAAGAGAATTTATTATGGAAAGAGAATACGAAAGCAGAATAGAGGTATGTGAAGAGGATATACTGAGTTGCATACCCGACATCAAACAAAATTTACAATATGACAAAATTCTTGTAATTGTAAACACCATAAAAACAGCTAGGTTGCTGTATGATGCTTTAATAGAGGACCAGGATATAAGCAGGGAAATAATCCTTTTCCACAGCCAATTTTCCTTCGAGCATAAGCAAGCGAAATCTAATAAGCTTGAATCTGAGAATACTCATAATATAATAGCTATATGCACACAGATTGTAGAAGTTAGTTTAGATATTAATTTCGATATTCTTTTTACTGAAGTGCCCCCTCCAGATGCTTTGATTCAACGTTTTGGAAGAGTTAACCGTTATGGCAGGAATGAAAATTCAAAAATTTTTATTTATAGATGGACAGGTAATGCGGAGTATGTATATGATAGAAAATATATGGAAAAATCGTATGATTATTTTAAAAATATAGAGACTTTAACTCAAGAGAATATTAAAGAAGTTATAAATGAGACATATAACAATGAAGAATATTTAGAATCCCTTGCTAAACACCTTACCAAAATAAGGGATGATAATAGATTATATAAAAATCTGAAAGGTATATATAAATTCGAGGTAGATGAATTTACGGCCGGCCGGTTTAATTTGGTTAGGGACATAGATTATCCAAAAATTCTGTGCATACCTAAAAAATATTACAACCAAATCTATCTTGCATACCAGGACTCAAAATATAAGGGATGGCTTGAATTTTTAAAGCATTCAATCAATGTGCCTTTCACTAATAAAACTAAACACGCTATTCATGGTTATTACAGGGAATCTGAATTTAACATACCGTATTTTGATTATGCATATAATGAAAACTCCGGTATATTATTTGAGAAAGAAGATATAGAGTCAAATATATATTGAGGTGTAACAATGGAAGAAATAGGTCGATATAGAGATAATATTTCCGGTGTGCAGATGTCATATTACTTAATATGTGATACGAAATTATGGCTATTTTCACATCATATATCAATGGAAGCTTACAATGAGAATGTAATGTTAGGAAAAATTTTGCATGAGGAAAGGTATAAAAAAGAAAAAAAGGAGGTCGTTATGGAAAATGTGAAATATGATTTTGTTAGAACAGGCAGAGGTTTAGAGGTACATGAAATAAAAAAATCAAACAAATTAGAAAATGCTCACAAAATTCAACTTTTATATTATCTTTATCGATTAAATGAGAAGGGTGTAACTGCTGTTGGAATTTTGGATTATCCCTCCATAAATAAGCACGAGAAAATCATTCTAAACAGTGATTCAATTGAAATGATAGAGATTGCATTAATAAACATCAAAAAAATTCTCAATAGTGAAGTCCCGCAACCGAAGAAGAAAAAATACTGTGGATCGTGTGCTTATTTCAATTTTTGCTGGTGTTAAAATGGGGAAAATAGACTATCATATAATCCATGAAGGAAGTATAAATATTGATGGAGGAACTATAATAATTGAAAATTCCGCGGGTAAGAATGCAATTCCTATAGAGAATGTTTTATCAATATATGCACATAAACCTTTGTCAATATCGAGCGGAACAATATCAGCTATTTCAAAAATAGGAATACCTATACATTTTTTTGGTTATTATGGTAATTACGAAGCGACATTGTGGCCCAAGGAAAAGGAAATATCTGGAGACATGATAATAAAACAGGCTCAATTTTATTTAAATGATGAGAGTAGAATGACTATCGCAAAGTCATTCGTATCAGGAGCAATTAATAATTTTAATCGAATATTATCTCCGTATAATAATTCAATAATTTCAAGAAGTAAGGAGCGTATGATGAATGAATTACAAAAATTGAACGACGTTGAATCTATTCCAGACTTGATGGGAGTAGAAGGCAGAGCACATAATTCTTATTTTAAAGGAATAGATTCAGTCATACCAGATAATTATAGAATAAATAAGCGTGAAAGAAGACCCCCAACAAATATGGGCAATTCGTTAATATCGTTTGGCAACAGCTTAATTTACGCATCAGTTCTCTCGGAGATATATTATACTCATCTTAATCCAACTATTTCATATCTACACGAACCATCTGAAAGAAGATTTTCACTTGCACTGGATATTGCTGAAATATTTAAACCAATCATATCTCATAGACTTTTTTTATATCTGGTAAATAAAAGAATAATAAAGGAGGATCACTTTGATACGGGCATTGATAAGGTAGTTTTAAATGATGCAGGCAAAAAACTATACTTAACAAATTATGAAAGTAGATTGAATGATCATATATTACATAGAGACCTAAAAAAACAAGTAAGTTATCAAGATTTAATTAGGCTAGAAGTGTATAAAATAGAGAAACATTTACTAGGATTAAAAAATTATAAACCCTTTGTAATGTGGTGGTAGGTCATGTATGTGATAATTGTATATGACATAGGAGAAGAAAGGATTAATGTTATAAGGAAATTTTTGAAAAGATTCCTTAACTGGATTCAAAATTCTGTTTTTGAAGGAGAAATCACAGAGTCTCAATTGGTCAGAGTTCAAAATTTTCTACATAAGAAAATAGTTATTGAATCTGATTTTATTAAAATTTATATAATGTCGTCTAATAAATACCTCAGTACCTGTAATATAGGAACACCAAAAAAAGAACCAACCAATATTTTATAGAATCTGGAATGCCCCATTTGTTATTTAGTTTAAATACTTGCCCAGATAAAAAGTCAAAAAGTATTTATATAAATAATTCTAAGATGAATTTTTTGCAATACATGCTTTTACAAGAAATTACATAAAACTTATATGTAGAATTGTGTTTGCGCGTTAATTGCAAAATGGGTTAAAATAAGTCCATGTAGGGATTGAAATGGAGTTTAAAAGAATATCGCAGCAAGTAGAAATCATAGTTAAAATAAGTCCATGTAGGGATTGAAATGATAGGCTGTATATTATTGTTATATAATTATAATTTGGTTAAAATAAGTCCATGTAGGGATTGAAATTTCGTAGAATTCATTCATATTTGTGAATTCCATTTTTGTTAAAATAAGTCCATGTAGGGATTGAAATGGGAATGGCATTAACAACATATGCACTAAGTTTAGGTTAAAATAAGTCCATGTAGGGATTGAAATCTGTCCATATCCTCCCCGTAGAGCTTTATGCTCCACGTTAAAATAAGTCCATGTAGGGATTGAAATCGAGGAGAATTTTCTTTATCATAGTCAGATAAGGAGAGTTAAAATAAGTCCATGTAGGGATTGAAATATTTAGAGGGTTATAAGTCATATCTGATTAGCACTTGTTAAAATAAGTCCATGTAGGGATTGAAAT
>JAKAAK010000157.1 GCA_021797025.1 Thermoplasmata archaeon | reverse complement strand
TTATCCGGATCAATGTCAGGCCACTCATCATCTGATTCATTGTCAGATACATTTTACTTAGAATCAAAGTTAAGGGCGAATCCTCCAGGTTGGAATTTATTCCTTGACACAAGGGACAAAGCGAAAAAAGAGAAGAAAATCCCCATTGTCGTACTATCAAAGAAATATCATAAGGACAAGATTGCAATGATAGATTATGATTTTCTTCTTGAATTATTAAAAAAATCTGGGTATCTCGATGAAATTTTAGAGGTGGAAAATGAACTCTGAAGAGCTAATGATCCTTGAGATCCTTGAAGAAAATTCAGGCATTTCCCTGAAACAACTTGCAGTCCTTCTATATATGCGAAAACTCGGTCTCAGTGATCTTAAATGGTGCTATACTGTTGAACTTGTTGATCCTGCTCATTTCCATTATCTCCATGTAAGAAAACTTCTTGAAAATATGGAAATAAAAGGCTACATTATCCGTGAGGAACGGGAATACAGCAGTAGGAAAAGGGTAATTTTTCACAGGAATAGCAAAAATCAGTATTCGAAAGATATATATACCGAACCGTGAATTTTGATGTAAACGGTCGAGTGAGAAGATATGCTCGACCGTAAATCTTCTTACCCGGCCTGGAGTTCAATATATGAAAAGAAAGATAATTGTTTCAAGTGGCAGGACCATGCCGAAGAAGGGCCGGGATAAAATCGCAGCATCTTTTACAGCTGCAGTAATTTTCCTTGTATTTCTTGCCCTTGCACCGTCTCTCGGGCATGCAATGGCCCCTACGAATGCAGATGTTCTATCCTCAGGATCGACAGCTACTTATGTATATGCCCACAATACCGGAATACCCTTTTCTGATACCAATGGCTTAACCGCATTTTCAATGCCAGTGAATCAAACAACTGCATACATAGAATACGGCGTGACAATGGGAGAGATGAATGACAGATCCGCAGGAAAGGTAATACTGAAAACTGATTATACAGGCGCTGAAAATATTACACTCGGCTTCGGGACAAATCAATCCAATTTTGTCAAGGAATCATATGTTTCAGTGAACAACGCATCAAAAGTAACAATTCCAGTATCCTATGGAATGCTTGACGGTAACCAGGCATCACATCTAATCATCAAGATAACCAGCAAGGCAGTATCCTATGATATCTCTATGAAGATAGTGGGAAACAAAGGATACTCAACATTCCTGGGACCTGCAAGCGTTGCAGAGATAATGGACTGGATAGGTGGAATTTTGATACTTATCCTTGCATTCGTGGGTTCACCCCTCCACGATATAAACATCAGGGTGAAGAGAGGTAATTGAAAATGACTGCAAAGAAAACAACAAGAAGAACAAGAAAGCCGGCTACAAAGAGAAATACCAGATCGAGATCACCTGGAAGAAAAACCACAACCAGGAAATCAACCAGGAAGAAATCCACCTCTAAAAGGAGAAAGTAACATGACAGCAACATATAAGGTAAATGGAAAAGACCTTGACCTCGGTTCTATGGTATTCGCCATCCTAATGGCAGTAGCAATGATAGGAACGATATTCGTGAAGCCAACAGTCTCATTCCTACATCACAAAGTCGTAATAGATTCGGGAATCATGTTCTTTGGATTGTTTTTCGGTGCATTGTTCTGGGGCGTCATCGAAGCATTTACACCTGCAGGAAAGAATATATACGACCTCCTATGGAGAATAATACTGGGATTCATTCTTGGTCTGTTTATCGGCGGATTCCTTTCATATTTCTACGATTTAGGGCAGTATCTCCTGGTACCAGCTTACTATGGAAATTTAGGCGCATTATTCTTCCTGCTTGCGGGAGTAGTAGTCTACCTCGTATTCCTGTATGATGCAGCATGGATGCATTCAAGAAGCTTCATGAAGCCTGTGGGGAATTGATATGATAGGAATAAAGAATTTTATCGGTAGAATCGGTGGGAAAATAAGGAAAATCAATAAGAAATTAAAGTCATTTTCTTTCTTTATCTTTCTGCCCATATTTTACACAACAATTTCTGGATCTTCAATATTCAGCTCGATCTGGGGATTATTCCTTTCCCTATTGAAGACTATTGAGAATATAGGTACACAGGCATTTTCACAGCTGTTAGGTAGTTTCACGAATGCCTTGGGAATAATGTTCCAGTCATGGGGTTTCTCATTATCCGGATACGGTATATGGGGTCCTCTGATGGTTGTCATCTCCCTTGGTGTTGCCGGAGTATTGCTTTACTTCTTCTTCGCATTCATTGATGGGGAACAGGATGTCCTTGGATTCGAGCATGATGTATGAACATAGAATCCTTTGTTTTTTATATTTTTTATACTTTTATTTCTGATATTTTTAGCTCTGCAGAGCTTATATTTTCTGACGTGGAAACCAATACAGTACTTCTTCTGTCCAGTGAATTCTACTCATTTTCATATTCAATTGGAAGTTACAGCATATTCATGCCTGTTGTCCTGGTAGCCATCTTCGGCATCACCGGCGCTGGTTTATATGTTGTCTTCTTCCTAATATCTGGTGCCCAGGAGGTATTGCCATGAGCATCCTGTCATCTATCAGTTCATTTTTTTCATCAATAGGAAACGCTGCAAAAAAGTGGACAGAAAATAATATTATAAAAGTTTTTGAATATTTATTTATTCAGATTATGAATTATATATTCGAGTTTATCACAGATTTGATTACTTATATGATCAATATCTTTTTCAATTTCGCCTACTCATTCCAGTCATCTACTGTATTCCTTGGAGTTATAGGATTTCCAGTCTTTATTATCGTTTTTGCCCTCGTTGGGGGCATAGTATATTTAATTTTCAGAGTAGTTGAGGGTTTATTATGAAAAATAAATTATTTAATAAGAAAATGATAGCAATATTATTCGTTATACTGATGTTATTTAGCAGTAGTGCTCTAATTTTTGATTCTTCCGTTCAATCTTCTTCCCATTCTCCATCCAGTCCATCTTTTCCTAATATTCCGGCTACTTCCAGTGATTCCTCCTCAAATTTGTTAAATAGTTCACTTTCGTCCTCAGGATCGAATCTCACGGCGTATATGGTATCCAACAATATAGCAGGAGCTGGTTCGGTTCCTAATAACATAAGTTTAGCACGAACAGTATATTATCAAAACATAAGTGCAACTGAATTAAATTTTCATATGCATATACATGGAGATAAAAACTGTTCAGATGGATACATAGGCATTCATTATGATTCTGATATATACAATTTCTCAACCATTCCAGTAGTTCAAGGATGTCACTGGTATAATACAACTATAACTTTACCAAAAAGTATACCGTCAGGAAATTTTAAAAGCTCATCAGAATTTTTTGTACAATTCCCAGCTAATCCCAGTGGTGGGGGACCGAATGGAATGTGGTGTATGCCTTCTGGGGGCATAAAAATATATGCCATAAGCCCGAGACCAACAGTTACAATATCGACCCCACAGGATGCATACGATGCCGGGCAGAATGCGCGGTTTTCCATAAATTCTTCTGAACCCATTTCGTCATATGAATGGTATAGAAATCAAACTTTAATCTCAAATGGGTCATCATTAACATACGCTTTCCCATCTTCAGGAGATTATTCAATTACAGCCGTCATCCAATCTAATTCAGGATGGGTAATCCATTCAAATAGGATCAATATTACGGTATCACCAAAATTGTGTTTTTCTACATCCAGTTCAGCCAATCCCGGAGATGTACACCAGGAAATAGTATTCAGTACAGGGGTATCGGGGGGTACCGGTACATACACCGCATATGACTTTTATCTCTATCATAATACTTCCCTACTTGATTCTGGGGATTCTCCATCCTTTGATTATACATTCTCGGACCCGGGAGTATATCTACTAAAATATTCAGTTGAAGATTCGAATCATAACACCATCCTTAAAGAAGTAAATGAGACGATCAATTCAGATCCAAAAGTCTCTATTGTATCCTCGCAAAATCCTACCGATAAGGGTTTACCGGTTGAATTCCGGCCCGTTATAACTGGAGGTACAGGGCCGTTCAGTTTTGCCTGGTCCTATGGTGGAAATACATATGCATCTAGGGATCTTAATCTTTCATTTTCTTCGTCTGGAACTCATACAATATCTTTAGAAATCACGGATGAAAACGGTTATTCTGCTTCAGCTACATTCTCTGAAACAGTAAATGAATTACCTTCAGTTCTTGCCTATTCGAATGTATCCAGCGTGGATACCAATATAGAAGTTCATTTTACCTCTATTACTTCGAACGGGACTCCTCCAGATTCTTTTATGTGGTTTGAAAATGGATCTGTTGTTTCACATGATCAGAATTTTTCAATGGAATTTGCAAGCCCGGGAACATACACACTTCAGGTTGAAATATTTGATTCCCTGAATGTATCTTCAAGCGACAATGTTACCATAATAGTTAATCCAAATCCGGTGGTAACTATTTCTGTTCCTGTTTCAAGAACGGATGCTAATGTTACCGAGACTTTCACAAGTGTGATCTCGGGAGGTACAGGTCCATACACCTTTGAATGGTTCCAGAACAACATCCTGGTTAATACCTCCTCCTCATTTATATTCAATTCTTCGTCTCCCGGTACTTTCAATATCTCACTCATTATCAAAGATTCGGATGGCAGGGTTGCTGATTCCAATATTCTTTCTGAAGTTGTAGTATCAGATCCGACCATATACCTTACATACTCTCATTCCCCAGTGGTAGGTGAATCAGTCACCATATGTACGCATATCTCTGGCGGGGTTGGAGATTTTTCTCTTCAGTGGACATTCCAGTCGGGAAGTGCATCAGGAAGAAATGTAACATATTCATTCTCGGTAGCAGGGAATAGGTCAATTTCAATAGCATTAGAGGATGGATCTGGATATAAAACAACACAGCATTTCACAGTAACAGTTCGTTTAAGAATTGAAATATCTGAATCAATAAAATCAGGGCCCGCACCTTTAAGTGTTTCATTCTCCGGTGAAGCCATCGGCGGTTCTTCGTACCTGTATGCCTGGAATTTCGGGGATGGAAATACTTCCGATTCTCAATCAGCTTCAAATACATTTTCTCCTGGAAATTATACCGTAGTGCTTTCCGTGACTGATTCCTCTGGGATTACCGGTTCTGCTTCTGTAGAAATCAGATCATATCCAGCACCTGTAAAATTCGAGTATACTAATAATGAAAACATAACACAGGTTTTCCATTTTGTGGCAATTCCCAATTGGGACGTGAAGGGGCCTTATAATGCATCCTGGACGATGCCAAACGGTCAGGTATTGTACGGGATGAATATATCCTATGTATTCCCTATTTATTCCTCATCAAATACAATATATATAACTATAACCTACAATAGCACCTCTCTTTATGGTGGGGATTCTTATAGCACATCTATAATAGTTCATATGAAACCTGCGAATATTAAAGTCATATTCACACCGCCTTCATACATTCCTCCCGGAACTATGCTTGACATGAATGCAACTGCATCTGCACCGGACAGCAGCTCCTTCACATATTCATGGGTAATCAACGGTGTATCATATTCAGGGAACAATACGGATTACTACTTTGCATCTGCTGGTAAATATTACGTCAATTTAACGGTAACTGATTCATTGGGTGCAACTACTTCTATTTCAAGAAATATAACAGTTCAAAGCACTAGCTCTGCCTCATCGATAAAAATATCAATATCGACTAAGACAGTGGGTTCATATTATTATTACACAATTACTGTAGATTCTGTGAAAAATATATCGAATGTAGAGGCATTTTTAAGTAGCACAATGTTACCTATAAAAGAGATATCAGGAAACAACACCCACCAGATATATAATCTAACACTTAATCAAAGAAATTATAATTCAGGAACATTCACCATAACTATAATAGCATACAATGTTGATGGAGGCTCAAATTCGCAGACGACCGATTTCTCCGTAACGTCTAAATATTCTTCAAGTTCTTCATTAAATATAGTGCAATTCTTTGGTGGAATCGGGAATACATTTGAAATTATTGTTTCTCTAACGAGTATCATAGCCGGATATCTATATTTCAGAAAACGTGGGACAACCGTTATCCAGGAACCCGGTGGATATGAAGAAGTTGGCAGACCGGGTAAACCTCTCATACTTGAAAAGAAGGGAAAGAAATGATT
Source organism: Thermoplasmata archaeon (assembly GCA_021797025.1). Next base: position 1,207 of record JAKAAK010000157.1, on the reverse strand, counting down.
CGAAAGATATATATACCGAACCGTGAATTTTGAGATCAACGGTCGAGTGAGAAGATATGCTCGACCGTAAATCTTCTTGCCCGGCTGGAGGAATATTATGCAGACAATGTATACTGATAATAAAGGCAGGAAGAGGAGAATTGGTGGCACTTATAGAAAACCTTCAAGGGTCTTAACTCCTAAAGAGATCCAGGATATGACAGGAATAGGCATAAGACATCCCGGGTCTTTAACAAAATATGGGTATCGTATCAATAATTCTTTGCAAACAAATAAGATTGCCCTGGACAAGGCAATCACTAAGTATGGAAAGACTGAAGTTCTAAGAAAACTAGCGGAATTATACCGCTTAGATTACAACAAGCCTAAACTAAGGTCGAAAATTTCTGACCAGATACGATATGTGTCAGGAGGTAATTAATATGACACAATTCAGAAAGAATTCTAATGGAAAAGCGTATCCTATAAATTCATCATCAACAAAGCCTACTCGTCTAATTTCAAAGGAAAACCTGAAAGAACTCAAAGCCAAGGCGGATAAGGCACATCTTCATGGCGTTATATGGGCCGGATATATCTTAAATATGGCCGATAATGAAAGGTTAAAACACCTCAATAAGCTTGTAAATAGATACGGGAAAAAGGAAGCCACAGATGAACTTCTATACATGCTCGCTAAATACCAGGGCAAACCAAGAGCAGAAACGGTTCTAAAATCCGACCTGTCCTATATAAAATACGGGAAATTCCAGGAGGATTGAGATGGGGGCAATCAAAGATGCCATTATAGGTGGCGTAGTAATTTTATTCGCAATCATAATCATGGTTCGCATGGGTATTACACTTGGTGACCTCGTGCATGACATAAAGATGTTCATATATGGATCAAAGGCTTCATTTATTCTAACACACATCTTCATATATGGGTCAAAGGTTTCATTTATTCTTTTGTTTAAGGTGATATAAGTGTATTCCAACTCTAAAAAAAGACAGAAATTGGAGCATAAAATAGAATTAAAAAGACATAATAAATTTATAAAATTTTGTAGGTACATGGGTGATAAGCACGAATAAAAAGTTACTTACCCTTGTTATAATCCCATTATTCTTATTAATTCCTTTCAGTTCAATGGCTAGTACTGTGCCGGTGCCTCCATCGATTGTAATAACATCCCACATTGCTGGTGAGAATATACCCCGCCCATAC
>JAKAAK010000156.1 GCA_021797025.1 Thermoplasmata archaeon | reverse complement strand
TATTTATTCTCACCGTAATGTCAAATGTCGCTTTATATGATGGGTTGTCTATACAGGGGAAAAATCTTCTGGCACCTGTTGATTCGAACTGCGTTGTGAACATATCACCCTCCTTTGTTTTAGCAAGATAAAACCCCTGTAGCTCCTCGGGTATTTTTCCGGAAAAATCAATCTCGGCTATGGATTCCTTGGTAATTATGCCGTCAACAACAATTTCCTGATTCTGCATGTATTCCTTGAAATTTTTTATACTATTATTGACTTTTATTTTCTTGATATTGAGATTTAGAGAATTAAGTATCAACTTTTCCTCATTACCTGTAAATTGTATTATTTCATGGCATGAATAGGCATATCTTTCACTGTCTATGTCAATATCTAAATTATAACTATAAATCTGCATGATGCTATATCATATGGTTGCATATAATTTTTGTCAAGGCATGAAAACTTGAAAATCCTGTTTTCATTGATTCCTGTAAATAACCATGGAGTTGAATCTTTTAAATAATAATTTGTAATTTATGAATATGACCGAAATTATACGAATAAACACGGATAATAACAAAGATGTAATAAAAAAATGCGCCGACGCAATCAAAGGTGGTGGTACAGTGGTTTTTCCCACAGAAACAGTATACGGATTGGGCGCAGATGCATTTAATCCGGAAGCATGTAAAAAAATTTTCATTGCAAAGAACAGGCCCGCAGATAATCCCCTTATAGTTCACATATCAAATATGGCAATGCTGGATGACGTGGCATATATAGAAGATGATTTAAGGGAAAAGATGAAACATATATGGCCGTCACCACTGACGCTTCTTCTGAAAAAGAAAAAATCGGTGCCGGACATAGTCAGTGCAGGACTTGATACTGTATGCATCAGATTCCCGGACAATCCCATAGCCCTAGCTCTCATAGACGAATCCGGCCCAATAGCTGCTCCCAGTGCAAATATCTCCACAAGGCCCAGCATCGTGGACTCGGTCACTGCCATAAAGGAGCTGAATGGCCGTGTAGATATAATTATTGATGCCGGAAGGGTCAAGTACGGGGTTGAATCAACCATAATAGACTGCACGGTAAAACCTTATAGACTACTCCGCGCCGGGGCTTTCACTGTTGAAGATATTGAAACCATGATAGGCCCCGTATATGTAGATCCACTTGCTAGGGGCTATAGCCAGTCAAAAGTTGCACTTACCCCGGGATTGAAATACAGGCATTATGCGCCATCCAAGAAATTATTTCTCATAGAGGATGAGAATAAATTCAGGGAATTTATTTCATCGGATCTTGCCAGCAATTTCCTGATTCTCTGCTCGGAAGAAAATTCACAATATGCCAGGGGTAAAGCATTGATACTGGGCAGGGACATATATGAGATAGCACATAACCTGTTCTATGATTTCAGGGTCCTGGACAGCTCTGACAAAAAATATGGTGTAATACAGTCTTTCCCGGAGGAAGGCATTGGATTTGCCGTGATGAACAGGATAAGGAAGGCCAGTTTTCTTATTATAAAGGATAAAGACAATATAGATAAAATAAATAAGGTGTTGAATGAAGCTTGACAATTACCGGTTGAACTGGGAACTTATACTCAAAAAGGAAATTGATTTCCTTTCGAAAAAATATCCGGATATAGATATCAGGGGAAGTTATGCCAGTATAATCAATTTGCTCAATGAAAATAAAATAAAATCCAGAATCATACTGAATAAAAATGAATTCATAGGGTATGCATATGCAATGGATTCCGCTGATAAAAGTGACAGATTGTATGCTGACATCGGATTCATATCCTCAAAAAAAATCACCGAGGCAAGGCTCAAAGAACTTTTCGACTGGCTGAAGGAAATAGCCAACGCCTCAAAGAAAAAAATAATGCTCAATGAAATTTTCAATGGAAATGAACTGAGCAAAAAATATCTTGAAGCCTGTGGATTCGAAACCATTGTGAGAAAAAGGATGGTCATGGACCTGAACCAGTATCAATACATAAAAACCACAGATAATTATGATATCAGCGGAATAAAAAACCTTAATCTGGAACTTTATTCAGATGCAGAATATGAAGCCTTCAAGTATACCTCTGATAAGTATCTCTTCAGTGATAAAAGGGAGGACCGGATTAAAACAGTGCAAAATCTCTTCAAAGGAGAATACGGCGAAATTATTCCGGAAGTTTCCTTTATAATCAAAAATAAGGGGAGGATCAGTGGTGGTGTTGTCTGTTCCAGGCTGGGATTTGACAGGGCGTTCATAGTATCTATATTTGTAAAGCGTGCTTACCGGAAAAAGGGCACAGGCAAATACCTTCTTTTTACGGCACTGAACAGACTAAAAGCATTATCATTCCATTACGTATTCCTCTGGGTAAACGCCGAAAACTTCGCAAGGGATTTTTATTCAAAGTACGGTTTTGTTTATGATGATTACCCTGATGAGATAATATACTATTTGCCACGGAAAAAATAAAATCATTTTTCCATGTAACGGACTCTGAAAAATCTGTATTATTGTAAAATGTCTCATAATGGAATAAACAAAAATTTAAGTTCGAGTGATAAATCAGTTTATTATGGAATTATTCAATTATGCCTATCTCGGTATATTCATTGTAACACTGGTATATTTACTCACAAAAAATAGGGAATCTTTCCTTATAAAAATTCTTGTTTCAATCCCCATAATGGCCGGCATGGTTTATTTTTCCGGTTCATTCTACATACTTCCAATATACATTTTCTCCCTTATGGTAAGCACATATCTCTATACTGTATTCTTTTATTTTCCATTTGCCGTGGATTTTGTTCTTATCGTGACTGCTATCTATGGCAATTTTGTCCCGGTCAGATATGTCTTTGCGGCCATCTCTATTTCAATACTTTTATCAATGTTTCTTGATAAGAATATGAAGAAATATGATCTGATGAATAACGAGCAGAAAGGCAAGGATATAAAAAGAGAAACCTACAGGGATTATTTTCAGATTTCCACGGGGGTTATTACCATACTAATATTTTTCCTGGATGGCATAAGGGGAAGAATGCTGATTCTCCTGGCAGTTTTGATTATATACCTTGCGGGCAACATCCTTTACCTGAATAATAAAAACCGTGTTGCAGATCTTGTTTACCGCATGGAGCGGGAGGACACCAAACTGGGTCTCGGATCCATGTACCTTGCTGCCGGATTCCTGCTTGTACTGGCTTTTACAAGATCACTTGACCTGATATACATAGCAGCATTCATGATCATGATAGGGGACTCACTGGCAACAATCCTGGGCATGAAAATACACAGTAAGAAATTGTTTTATAACAGAAAAAAATCCATTGCAGGTTTTCTTGCTATGCTAATACCATCATTTGTATTCGGTATTTTTTTCTATGTTTATTTCTATTCTGCCATATATGCCCTGGGAGGTACCTTCGCAGAATCTATATCGAATAAAATAGCAGATGACAATATCACAATCCCGGTTTCAATTGTTGTACTGCACCTAATAATATCAATGATTTGAAACGCTTAGGCAGACGGTATAATGTCAAAATATATATACCCTGTTGTATTTTACAGTTAAAGCGAGTGTGGTGTAGCCTGGCAACACGCGAGCTTGCCAAGCTCGTGCCCCGGGTCCAAATCCCGGCACTCGCATACTTCATATTGCTATCATTTATATTCATATAACAGATTATTAGCATAGTTTATATATTGATTTTAGAGTGTCCAAACATACGTCAACTCACGATATGCATGATCTTCCTCCCTGCTCTTCCTGTAATTTTATTGGCCATTACAATGCAGTTGTATGCAACTATAATTTCACCTATTGCAGCATCATAATTCCTCTGTTTAACATACCATATATGCTCCATTCCCAGTATTTCTTTAAGAATGGAAAATGTCCTCTCTATCTCCCATCTTAATTTATACCTGGAAGATTCTCTTTTTCTTAATTCTATTCCACACTTCCTGTTATATGCCAATCTATTCTCAACAATCCCCCTTCTCCTGTTGGTATCTATTACAGGTAGAGAATGCGTATTCTCGAATATGTAATCATAAACATCAGATGAATCATATGCTGCATCCATCAAGATATAATTATAATCCCTTACTGAATCAATCATCTCAAATGCCATGTTCTTGTCATATACAGATGCAGTAGTCATCTTCCATTCCTGTATGGATAAAGAATCTGTATCTATGGATGCATGCATTTTCCTTCCATACTCATAGCCCATTGTGCTGTAACCCCATGAACTTTCAGGGTCTTTGTATTTCTTAGATTTTCTTCTCCTCTGTGCTGTGGTGTCCTTGCATGTCTTAACAATGGAAGAATCTATAGCTGCATTATCATTCTCTGGATTTATTATATCTACTATTGCTGAATTTATATAGTGCCAGTCTATTCTTAGAGACCTGTAAGATAAAGTCCTGAAGTCAGGTATACCAGTAATATTCAGTAATTCCATGAGCTCTGTATGGTTGTTGAAGAAATACCTGGATGACCTGTATGATATTCCATATATTCTCAGAATTACAATGATCTTAACAATCAGGGCAGTTGAATACTTCCTTGCCCTATCTTCCGTAACTATTTTATCCAACCTTTCCATAATTAATGGGATTTGGTTCGCTGCCATATCCCAATAATGTTTTTCAAATTAATAAATATGACAATTGTCGAACAATTTAGGAAAGTTTGGACAGGCTATATTGATTTATTTATTAGATTTTGATAGATATGGGTTGGACGGAAGTGTGCTCTGTGGATGAACTGGAAAATGAAGGACATAAAAGTTTTGAAGTGGATGGAAAGAAGATATTGATATCAAAGGTTGATAATAAAATTTATGCTATAGACGGGTTATGCTCCCATATGGGTGGAGACCTCGGCAAGGGAAAAATTGAGAATAATAATGTCATATGTCCGAAACATCATGCGGTTTTCAGCCTTGAAACAGGCCATGTTGAGAAGAATATCAACGGTTTTTTCAAAGCCATGACCAGAAAAGATGCAAAAGACCTTCATGCATATGAAATACGGGAAAATGAAGGAAATCTGGAGATTAATTTATAATGTAATCAGAATAAATATAATCCCTTATAAACATAAATGACCTTTCAGTAACATTTTTATACAATTCTCTATTGTAATACTATGTTTCCAGATAAATTTGAATACTATGCCCCGAAAAGCATAGAAGAAGCTGCAAAATTTTTAGATGGGCATGAAGATGCCAAGGTCCTGGCAGGCGGTCAGAGCTTGATTCCGCTGCTGAAACTGAGATTTACGTCAGTACCGGAGATTGTGGATATAGGCAGGATAAAAGGCCTTGATAGCATAGTATTTCAGGGATCGGCCGTGGAAATAGGGCCCATGGTCAGAACATCTGAAATAGGGGAAAACTCATCCATAAGAAAAAAGTTTCCAGTATTGAGTGAGGCTGCCGGGCATATTGCCGACCCGCTCGTGAGAAATATGGGGACAATCGGCGGGGATATATGTCACGGTGATCCAGCAAATGACTTTCCAGCGGTAATGCTTGCACTGGATGCTGAATTTGAAATCAGCTCTTCCAGGGGGAAAAGGACAGTAAAAGCTGAAGATTTCTTTGTTGATACCTTTGCCACAGCACTTGAGCCCGGGGAAATTCTTACCGGAATTAAAATCCAGGATACCGGTTCTTCCGGAAGATACATGAAATATAAAAAGTATGCAGGGGACTTTTCAATCCTTGGCATTGCAGTAAACCTGCTGATGGATGGCAAAAAGGTTAAAAAAGCCGGAATAGGTCTTACAAATTGTGGTGCCACAGCGATCAAGGCAAAGGATGCAGAGAAGTTTATGAATGGAAAAGATCTCAGCGATGAAAACATCGAAAAAGCTGCGGAATTAATAGTGAAAGCATGCGATTTCATGGATGACGACAATGGTAGCGTTAAATTCAAGGAGAAATTGCTGAAAAATCTATTTGTAAAAGCAGTAAAAGGAATAGGAGGTGTACCGAAATGATGGTAACTGTAAAGATAAATGGAAAGGAATATAGTAAAGATGTTGAGCCCAGGACACTTCTGGCCACCTTTATCAGGGATGATATTGGATTAACCGGAACACACATCGGATGCGATACAACCAACTGTGGTGCATGTACCGTATTGATGGACGGAAGAGCAGTAAAATCCTGTACGGTGCTTGCTGCCCAGGCTGACGGGCATGAACTGGAAACTATAGAGAATGAAGCAGATAAGGAACTCAGCATGGTCAAGGAGAGCTTTATTGAGGAAAATGGATTGCAGTGTGGATTCTGCACTCCAGGCATGATCATGACCAGTCTTTACATGCTTAGAAAAAATAAAAACCCCAGTGAGGATTATATTAAAAACAGCCTTGCAGGAAATCTGTGCAGGTGTACCGGCTACGTATCAATCATCAACTCCATAAAAAATGCCAATGAGAAAATCAACGGTAAAAAGGCGGTGGTTAAATGACATATCTTGATAGATTTGCCAACGGAAAGGGAAGATACCTTGATGATATAAAACTGGATAACATGCTTTACATGTCCCTGGTCAGAAGCCCATATGCAAGGGCAAAGATCAAAAGTGTGGAAGGTGGCATGACTTCCAGAGATCTGAAGGCATATTATGCTGTGGTAGAAGGCGATCATAGAGAGCCTGTACTTGCTATAGACGAGGTAAATTATCAGGGCCAGGCGGTTGCTGCCGTCTTCGGAAAAAACAGATACGAGGCCGAGGACCTGCTCTCCACCGTGAATGTAGATTATGAGCCTCTTGAAGCAATTCATAGCATCGATGATGCAAAGAAAAAGGCACCTATATATGCTGACAGGAAGGACAATATACTTTCTACCGAGGATGTGGGAGTAAAATTCAATGAAAGTGATATAGATTATGATATAAAGGTCACGGATACAATTTTACTGGACAGGGTATCTGCAAATCCCATGGAAACAAGGGGAATAGTTGCGGATTACAGGGATGGGATACTCAATGTATATCTACCATCCCAGTCTATTGTCCGTTCCAAATCAGGAATAGTAAAATCCCTGGGGCTTCCTCCCGAGAAGGTAAGGGTTTTTCTGATTGATAATGGTGGTGCATTCGGTGTAAAGGCTTTATTCTACCCTGAGTACATTATTGCATGCTATGCTTCCATGAAGTATGGAAAACCTGTCAAATGGCAGGAAACCAGAACAGAACATCTGCAGGCTTGCCACGCCGGAAGAGGTGTTGAAGGCACTTTAACACTCTACGCAAAGAAGGATGGAACAGTTACAGGGCTTGACGGCGAGGTACTCCTGGACAACGGGCCATATCTCGTCGATGCCGCAGCGGTCGATCTCGGAAATGTAATACACGAGGTAACCGGGCCATACCACATAGAAAAGGCACATCTCACAGGAAAGTATGTACTTACCAATAAGGCGCCGAATGGATACTACCGTGGTGCCGGAAAACCTGAAGCA
>JAKAAK010000155.1 GCA_021797025.1 Thermoplasmata archaeon | reverse complement strand
GTTAAGCGTTTCCTTCCATCTATTTCCGACCACAATGTGTACGAAGATTCGGCAGGTATAAGACCGCAACTGAAAATAGCTAAAGGCTCTTTTAAAGATTTTATCATAAGGAACGAAGTTACAAATGGCATGCCCGGTCTAATAAACCTGATAGGTATAGAATCACCAGGACTTACGGCATCGCCTGCTATTGGGGAGTATGTTTCACAGATTTACCAGAATGAAATTAAAGGTTGAAGTTCAGTATAATTTTTCATATCCCGGATCATTGGATTTCAGTATAACCATTTTATGAACCGGGTATGCAACAATTTTGCACTGTTATGTTTCCCTGGGTGGTCAGCATTTTAAGAGAGAGAATAATATTATTCCCTGAACAGTATTACAGGAAAATACATACAAACAACGTAATATAGATATTCAAGAAGTAATTGAAGAGAATGACAGGGAAGATAGGTGCATTTCCAGACAATGAATCATTGATGAGGGTGGTTGTTTCAATAACAATCAAGGTCAATGATGAATGGCTGGTAAGGCAATACATAAATAGGCTGATTTATCAAGTATAGAAAAGGGTCATTTGAATTTAAAGTAAATCTATTAAATTATCTGATTTATTACTATAAAATTTTAAATATAAATAACTATTGAACTTACATGATTGAAACTGAACACCTGAAGCGCAATTCCCTGGGCGGATTCAGACTTGTATGGCAGGCCATGGGGACACTCTCTGTCGCGGCAGATGCTGCATATCTATTGACGGGAGTGGTAGAATATGCATTGGGTGCAACTCCACTGGCACTGGTTCTTGGTGTTTTTGCATATTTGTTCATTATGAATACAGGATACCAGTTCTCCAAGCATGTTAATTCCGCAGGATCTTACTATACCTTTGCAGGAAAGGGTCTGGGTGGAATAGCCGGTACATTCCAGGCATGGAATATGGCATTTTACGGACTTATAGGTTATGGCAGCTTCGGATTTCTGGGATTGGCGGCCTTCATTACACTGCTCGATCCTACCTATAAAGGAATAATCTTCTGGCTCCCTGTGGCCTTCTTCGCCGCATTGATATCCTTCATCTTTACACACAGGGGGATGAAAATTTCCACTGATTACCAGATAGCCGGTGGTGTGATAGAGGTGGCTGTGCTCCTTATAGGATCTGCATTAATCATTATCAATGCGGGCAGGCTGAATACACTGGCTGTGTTCGGAACAAAATATGTCTCTGGAATATCCCAGTTGCTTTTTGCCATGATCTATTCCATGATACTTTACTTCGGCACAACCGTATCAATAACGGCCATGGGTGAGGAAGCCGTCACACCGCAAAAAACAATAAAAAAGGCCCTGATAGGCACTGTTATACTTTCCGGGATAACTTTAATAATCGTATCATATGCATTTACAATAGGATGGGGTCCATCTGCTATGGCATCATTTGCAGGAAGCAATGATCCCGGTGTAATCCTGTTCAGAAAATTGAATCCGGCAATATATATATTATTGATTCTGGTTACCATAAACAGCTTCATGGGATACAACATTTCTGTTAGCAATGCCGATTCAAGAATATTTTATAGCTTTGCCAGGGATGGCATTCTATTTTTGCCGAAGAGTATAGCAAAGATCCATAAAAAATATAAAACGCCTTCAAATGCAGCTCTTGTAATATTCGGCATGTCCTTTGTCATAGCTGTCATTTTCGGTGTACTCTTCGGACCCGTCCAGGGAGGCCTCATGATGCTTTTAATAAATGCCTACGCTGCATATACAGAGCATATAGTTGCTTCGGTATCATTGCCCTTCATGATGAAACGTATCGGCAAGCTGAAGGTCATGGAACATCTGATTATACCAATAATCGGAATTTTAATTCTGGTCATCATCATGGCTGGAACACTGATCTCTCCGGAAAAATATCCGGATAACCTAGCAGTTTATATCGGAATCAGCTGGATTCCCATAGCCGGAATTATGACTCTTATTGAGTACAAGATACATCCGGACAAGGTCAGGAACGCAGCAAAAATGTCCATAGAAGAAGAAGCCATGGAGCCAAAATGAATTACATGCTATTTTTTGTTGGTACCATCACCTTCTTCATATTTTTATAGGATGCAAATAAAAGAAATACTATAATCGGGAAAATAGCAAGGAACATAAACCTGAAACCGATCAAATCTTCGATTATGCCGCCCGCAGTGGGGGTTATGATACCGATTGCCATCATTATGGAAAAGAAATAACTGTTTGCCATATTTCTATAGGACATATCAAATGTTCTGCTGATAGACACTATTGATAATGGGTATGTCACCCCGTGGGGTATTCCCAGAAGTAGATAGGCAATGATGTATACTATATCATTGACTCCAAAAAATAGGAATATTATTCCCGTCAACGTAATGACTATTGCAGTTCCCAGATAATGCCATAGATTCTCAGGTGCCCTATATGAGATAAACAACCTGGATGAAAATGAAACAATGAAAAATCCGGTAAATAAAAGTGTGACATCAGAAAGGCTCAGCTTCAATACACTCTTTGCATATATCCCGCCGAAGGTTATGATCAGGGCAAAAATAATGTTGTACGCGAGAATTGCATATATAGCCACCCGGAATCCCGGCTCATTGAATACTCTTATTTTCTTCTTTTTAATTTCTGATTTGCTGTCTGGGAATTTCAGGAAGGGCGATAATATGGATGCAACTATACCGAATGGCACAAAGAACAGGAATATATATCTTAACGGTTCGAATTCCAGTATATATGACTCAAACGCGGGCCCGGCGATGAGGCTTACGCTCAGAGCCAGGGTATATATGCCGAGAACCTTTTCCCTGGACTTTTTATCTTCTATCAATCCTGCTGATGTAATTATATTGGGCATTATAGCACCGAATGCCAGGCCTGCAACCGCTATAAAGATCCAGACCGTTATAAAGTTTGAAAATTGCATGATTCCCAGGACCAGTGTAAATCCAATATTTGATCCAATGAACAGATACCGCCTGGGCACTGTGCCAAGATGGGAATTGATCAGACCCGTAGTTATAAATGTGGCAAGCGCCATGAGCGATTCTGTCAAGCCAACCTCAACCTGCCCGAAATGAAGATCATATTTAGAAAACAATGAAATTGTGGTCATCATCATATTATTTGAGGCCCTTACCATGAAGGTTATCAGAATAATGATAATTACAGAATACGTAAGATATGTGCTTCTTATAATCCCTGTTTTATCCATTTAAGTAGAAATATTGCAAATTTGAATAAATACTTTCACAATTATCTCATAAGGCAAGAATATGCTGATGTCGAACCATAAATTTCCGTGATTTGTGGATTAGATTACTTGGGGATAAGGCAAAATATTTATATCAAAATAATCACAATAACAAGAAAAGTAGGGAAAATATTAAATTCTATTACTATATAATTAAGTAGACGGAGATGAAAGAAACCCATTATTCATATAGTGAAAGTGAAAAACAGGATAAAAAACTGAAAAAAGTATTAACATCCTGGGATCTATATTTCCTGAGCCTGGGTTCTATCATCGGTTCCGGATGGCTCTTTGCCGAATCTGCCTCGGCAGGTACTGCCGGTCCTGCAGCCATCCTTTCATGGGTAATCGGGGGAATTATAGTTCTTATTATAACACTTGTTTATGCTGAAATCGGATCCATGATACCCAGAAGCGGGTTTATTACAAGATATGGCCATTATTCCCATGGAGGAGTAGCAGGCCTATTCTTCGGATGGGCTTATTTTGCAGCAAGGGCAGCATCACCGGCACTGGAGGCTGAGGCAGTCCTGACCTATGCAGGATCATACATAGCACATCCCGCATTGATTTACTATGCAAAAAATCCCCTTGATCCATCTACGAGTGTAACCTTGCTAACAGGTTATGGTATACTGCTTGCAGGTATATTGATTACGGGATTTTATTTTCTCAATTACTTCGGCGTAAAGTTGATGGGAAAAACCAATCAGGCCATAACATGGTGGAAACTGATCATTCCGACCCTTACAATAGTACTCATGGGATTCTTCCTGTTCCATGCGGGTAATTTCGACGATTCCTCTTTAGGCGGTTTCCTTCCACATAACAATATATCCCTTGTTTTTGAGGCCATATCCACTGACGGGATAGTGTTCTCCTATCTGGGGTTCAGGCATACACTTGACTTTGCCGGGGAGGCAAAAAACCCACAAAGGGATATTCCACGGGCACTGATATACGCTATGCTTACATCCATAGCGGTATATATCCTACTCCAGGTAGTATTCATATCTTCAGTTGACCCGGCACTGCTGAAAACTTCAGGTGGATGGCTCGGGCTATCATCTGCATCTGCAGGGAGCTATGCCAAGGGAATAGATGCTGCACCCTTTGCTTTTCTAGCCAAATCATCCGATCTTTCCATAATGGGGGTACTGACATATCTGCTGTATGCCGATGCATATATATCTCCATCAGGAACACTGAACATTGCTGCAGGGACCTCGACACGATCCCTATACGGGATGGCAGAAATCGGATACTTTCCTGAGATGATAGGCAGGGTTAGCAAGAAAACAGGGATTCCGGTTTTTTCCCTGATTATCAGCCTGATACTGGGTCTGGTATTTCTTGCACCGCTTCCGAGCTGGTATGTGGTTGTCGGTCTTGTTTCAGGTATTGCGGCATTCACTTATATCCTCGGCGGTTCAACCCTCATGGTATTGAGGCGTGAAGCAGCAGAAATGAAAAGGCCATTCAGATTGCCATACGCAAAAATTTTATCCCCGATTTCCTTTGTAGGAGCGTCCCTGATCGTTTACTGGACTGGGTGGCCAACAGTGGGATATACAGCAATTATCATCTTTGCGGGATTTTTAGTATACCTGATCCTGCTTGCGTTGCACAGGGTTGACAGTGTACTTTCAAGGGAAAATATAAAGGGCGGATACTGGGTGCCATTGTTAATAATTGCTCTGGTTATAATGTCTTATATCGGAGAGAAAAATTTCGGTGGTATAAATATTTTTCCATTTCCATATGACTTTATACTGGTAATACTGGTATCCCTGATATTCTATTTCCTCTCCGTGAAATCGGGTTTCAGGACATCGGAAATAACAGACATAATAAAGTCCGGTGAGCAGTATCTCACGGATGATCAGGTACAGGAATAAAATGTTTAAACTTTAATATTTATTCGTAAATTTAAGCAATATTTAAAAAGTTATACTATTACAGGAGACCATGGAAAAGGTTTCCGAATCAAAAACTTTAAAAAAAGGGGCAGCAGGTTTTTATCCGCTCCTCGGACAATCCATAGCAATGATTTCTCCACTGGGAGCAGTGGCTGCAACAATGACAGGTGCAGCAGAATTTGCCAAGGGCTCGTTGCCACTGGCATATATAATATCTATTTTCGGAGTTCTGATATGGATCAACACACCATACCAGTTTTCAAAAAAGATCAACGGCAGTGGTGGTTTCTATACCTTCAATAGCAGAGGAGCAGGGCCACGGTACGGGCTTATAATAGGATATATGATGTGGTTTTCCTATTTTATGGTAATAACAAATGCCATTCTGTTTACTTCCGGAGTCTTTATTCCGGGAACAATATCGTACTTCCTGAATATCAACATAGGTACATACACATGGATACCCATAATGACCGCCTTTATTGTTATATTAACCGTAATTGCATATCTCGGTATAAAGCCCTCACTGGCATATAGTTTTGCGGCATCTGCAATAGAAATAGCTCTATTAATCATAGTATCGGTGGTTATCATAGTTGCCCTGGGTTCAAAAAATACATTTGTTCCATTCACACCGACACCAGCCGATGGATTTGCCGGTGTAGCAGTCGGAATGGTTCTTGCAATATTTTCCATGTCAGGATCGTCAGCTGTAGTGACCCTGGGAGAGGAAGCGAAACAACCCAGGAAAAATATCAAAAAAGCACTTCTGATCAGTTTTCTGATTACCGGGGTTGTGTTTGTGCTTACTTCTTATGCCCTTACAGTTGGCTGGGGCGTATCAAACATGGGGACGTTTTTCAAGTCCAGTGTGCCCGGGCTCATAGTGGCAGATAAGTATCTCGGTCTTCCGTTTACGATAATACTCTTTGTGTTTATTATCAACAGTCTTTTTGCAGGGTCGCTGGCACCTCTGAATACAAGCGCCAGAATGATATTTTCCATGAGCAGGGATGGACTCGGTCCAGCGATGTTCTCTAAAGTGCATCCTGTACATAAAACTCCTTACATTGCAATAATAGTGATGGCCGGTGTTGCATACTTTGTATCGCTGATTGCAGGCATCCTTATAGGCCCGGAGGATGGTTTCCTGTATCTTGTAACTGCATCCTCAGCTGCCTTGTTCCTCGGTCACATACTGAGCAACTTCGGGCTTGGTGCAACCTTCAAGAAGTTGAAAGAGTTCAGGGTACTTACACATGCAGTAATTCCAGCAGCAGCCACCATAATACTGGCAGTTGCAATGTTTTATAGCTTTTATCCCCCTGCGTATCCTGTAGACTATGCAATTATAACAGCAGTTGTATTCATCATTATATCTGCAATAGTTATCTTCATATACGGGAAAAACCATCCTGAATCTATAAAAAAGGCGGGTTCTACCGATATGCTCGTACAGGAAGAAATATACAGCAAGGAATAAATTAATAATATTTTTTCAATTATTTCCGATATTTTCAAATAATTTTTTTGACAGGAGCTGGGTTTCCAGTCCACCACCGACCACATTTAGATGGTCCATTATGGATTTGCTGATTTTCGGCATATATAATTCCCCCTTCAAAAGATACATATTTACAGTTGAAAGCTCTATCATAAGAGAATCCACCAGTTTGTGCCTTCCGGGTCCCGGAATACTTGTATTTCTGTATAAGGAAAGATAGAGTTTCATGGTTATTATATTCAGAAGTATGTATCCGTCAAGTTCAAGCCTCCCCGGAAGCAGATTCCGGTCAGAATCAAGCCTGTATTTTGAGCTGGATATGGAAGAATACATAAACCGCCTGATATTAATCGCCTGGTATATAAGATTCTCATGGAGGTTCATGTTGGATACAACAACTATGAGTGACCCCGTGTTTTCTGGTTTAATATACTCCATTTCGCCGTGAGCCATGTCATCCATAATGTAATAATGAAGCCTGCCATCATCTACCCTTGCATGGTATAAGTACCGGTTGAGCAATGAATTAAATCCCCTGCGAAGTGAAGCCCCTCCTACCAGGCCATATTTCTTCAAAAGGGTCTCCACAGAGTCAGCAGGCACATCCATAATGAAATATTTTCCATCCTTTATCAGGGAGGCTATATTGTTCTGGCTGTAATGGGCTGATTCCAGCACAAGCACACCATCATATCTGGTTGCATCCTCGGTACGGTCGAGAAATCTTGAGAACATATACTCGGATCCGATAAAATGTTCTGAATTCAATATTCTCATTTCAACAGGATCGAAAACTATGTCAAGTGTAA
>JAKAAK010000154.1 GCA_021797025.1 Thermoplasmata archaeon | reverse complement strand
AGACCCGCTGCTGCGTCGTCTTCAGATCCTTCATCTTTCTTTTCCTCTGTCTTGCTTTCCTTTTCAGGGTTTTCATTCTCTATGCTTTCATTATTTAAATCCTTATTTATTAATGAATTTAGAGTTGTAGCGTTTATTACAGCTTTCCTTATAAAAATATCTATATTCTTTTCATCGACAAAGTTTGTAGCGAAAGCAAGGCTCTGTGCCTCAAAGTATGCCCGGGACATTAATTCCGGAATAATTTCAGGTACAAGGAAGTCTGTCTTCAATGCCAGTGCCTTTGCCTTCAGGAATGCCCCTGCCATATCAGAGATGATCTGTTCCATGGTAATTGAAAGGGCATCAAGTGTATATACAAGTCCATCACTGTATGCGGCTATCATATCCAGGCCTACTGTAACAGGAAGTATTTCCAGTTTCTCTAAAACCTGTGCCTTGTCCTTGGATATCGCCTCCCCTTTCTTAACCAGGGTAACCTCGCTTTTAATTACTATCTTGCCTTTTTCAATTCCAGCAGGTATTCCTACCTTCTGGAATATAGATATCATTGGACCAGGCGGAAAGGATGTTTCCTTGGGCTCTATTATTATATCCTCCTCGGCCTTCTCTCCGCCACGTGCTGCTGCTTTCGTTCTCATTGAGACAAGTGTATCATAAACCTTTTTCGGTGATTCCGATGTGGTTATCAGTGCCACCTGCCCCTTTGTATACTCACTCAATCCTTTTATACCCTTCTTGCTGGATTTTTCCAGTGCGAGCCTGAGCAATCTTGCCCTGAACACCTGTATCTTTACCTGGCCCCTTACATTATTTCTTATTTTCTGGAACTCTTTATTCCTCAATCCGCTTATGCTTATTATGGCAGATACTGGGCTTTCATTTATTTCTTCTGCTATGGAATTGACTGAATCAACCTTCCACTGTGCTGGCTCTCTCATTCTATATCACCTAAATTAATTTCAACTGCGCTACCCATGGTACTCTTAATGTAGGCAGATAATATGTTTCCCTTGCCCTTGTCAAGGTGAGATATTACTCTCTTCATCACTGTATTGATATTTGTGTACAAATCATCATCGGTCATTGACCTGGTGCCCACCGGGATATGAAAAGTGATTTTGTCCCTGCTTCTGGCCCTTACACTTTTCTTTAAACTCTCAATAACAGCGGTTGGATCCTGCCCTGGAGCCAGTGGTTTAGGCATTTTGCCCCTTGGACCCAGAATTATACCCAGGTTTTTACCTATATTACCCATCAGGGTAGATTCTGCCACAAAAAAGTCAATGCCCTTCGCAACTTTCTTGAATGCCTTTTTATCATCAGAGAAGTTGTTCAAATCTTCCACCGAATATGTAAAATCTGCATTTTTGGCCTTGAGACGCATTTCCTCGCTGGCTATGACGCCGACCTTTATGTCCTTGCCTCTGCCCGCTGGCAGGATAATTTCCTCATTTATCCTGTTCTTGGGATCGGCCATATCCACATCCTTGAGATTTATACCGACTTCAATACTTTCCTCGAACTTTCTCTTCTTTGATTCCTTTATTTTTTTAATATCTTCAATAATACTGTTTGCCATTACTTCTCACCGACTTCTATTTCGCCGGCCTTGATTTTCTGCTGTACTTCAGCAGCGTTCTTCCCATCCACTGTTATTCCCAGTGAAAGCGCTGTGCCAAGAACTTCAAGGACAGCTCCTTTCATATTATATGAAAGTAAAGCGGATTTTTTGGATTCCGCAACCTTCTTTACCTGATCCATTGTCAGGTTTCCGGCATATGATTCCTTGTTCTTGCCGGACCCTTTCTCGATTCCTGCCTCCTTTTTCAGCAATGCTGAAGTGGGTGGTACTCCTATTATAATCTCATATTTTTTTGTAGATGGATCTACAACATTAACAGTTACAGGAACCTGCATCCCTGCAAATGATTTTGTTTTTTCATTTATATCCTTTATAACCTGACCCAGGTTCAATCCCAGGGGACCGAGAGCAGGACCCAGAGGCGGGCCCGTTGTTGCTTTTCCACCCTCAACCATTGTTTTGACTGCGACCATTCATTACACCTTCAATTATACCGTATTTCTAACTCATTTTTAATATTTTCTTTTTATTATTATTTCATGATGCATTCAGATATTGTTTTCCATCGATTTCATTGAACTTCATGGTGAGGGTGCTGTTATATTCCAAGATCGGTGAAATTGAGCATACGCATGAATCTGGGAAACTTTATCCCATCCATGGCCGGGTATTATTATCCGAGATATGTTTCCACTCCGGAACAGGCGGAATCAGTTTATCCTCTGGAAGTACATTTACTTCTATGATCATCGGGGATTGGTCAGAAAATGCTTCTCTCATTTTTGTTTCAATATCAGAATCCTTTTCTATATGTATATATTCCATTGAATAAGCCTGTGCAATATTGCGGTATTTTGTATCATAAAAATCCGTTCCATTGAGAACCCTGCCATAATCTGAAACCATTGTGGCCCTTATCCAGCCGAATGACCTGTTGTTGAAGAGGAAGATCTTCAGTGGTATATTGTACCTTGCAACTGTTTCCAGCTCTCCCTGCACGAATCCCATGCTGCCGTCCGATGTAAGGCATACCGTTGTGGATTTGCCGGCATAGTATGCCCCGATTGCCGCAGGTAGCCCGAAACCGAGACCCCCTGCAGAGTAATTGAACAGGAATTTTCTTCCTGATTTCTGTACCCTGTAAAATGCGGAGGCGTAAATTGCGCCTATACCCGGATCCGCGGTGATAATGCCGAACTTATCATCGTACTTCATCAATGATTTTATAAATTTGACGGGATTCACATAGGGTGTGCTTCTTATGGAGGCGATTATGCCTGACTCCCATCTGGATCTTGAATCCCATATTTCATTTCCACTGGTTGCCTTTTTTGCCATATCCTGCAAAATTTCATTGATTTTTGCAATAATTGCCATGGCATCTCCCAGAAGCCCGAGGGAAATTTTATAGTTGTTCCCCAGCTGTGTGACATCACTATCGAGGTGTATTATTTTAACATGTTTTGACGGGTCAGGGGATTTCCACCATGATGTTGATGCGGAATCGGTGTTGGTGCCAATGAAAAATATGAGATCTGCAGAGTCAACAACATTCCTGGATATTTCAGAACCTCCTCTGCTTCCCACAACACCCATTGAAAGCGGGTGATTCTCAGGAAAACTTCCCTTACCGGAAATTGTTGTACCCACCGGTATGGAGAGCATCTCGGATAGTTCAAGCAGCTGGGAAAATGCACCTGAGTAAAGGACGCCCTGGCCACATATTATAACGGGTTTGGCTGCTTCAAACAGCATTTTAGCAGCCATGGCGATGGAGCTGTTATCACATGACTGCCTGATGGACGGGAATCTGGAAAATGTTTCATCCGCGTATAAATCCTTATCCATTACCCCCTCTCCATATACGTTCAAGGGAAAATTGATAAAAACCGGGCCGGATGGGGGCGTGGTTGCACTCCTGAATCCATATCTCATCATCCTCGGTATATCTCCTGGAGTTTCCACATTGATAACTTTTCTGGTTACGCCTGAAAACATCATGGTTTTATCATACTCGGTCAGAACATTTTTCTTCCTGGAATCCGTGGCTATATCACTGGACATTTCTATTAACGGGGTACCGCTGGTGTATGCTTCTACAATTGCAGGCAGTGTATAGGATGCACCTACTCCAGGGACTTCACATACCCCGGGTCTGGAGGAGGCACGTGCATAGGCTTCTGCCATTATTGCAACATTCCTTTCATCCCTTCCGGATATGTGTTCAACACCATCAAAACTATCCCATTCATAATACAGGGGAAATGATGTTTCCCCGATAAGGCCGAAAACGTGATTAACATGATACTGCCTGAGCATCTCTAAGATAGACCTGGCTCCATTCATATAAATTCAATCTGAGCCCATATATATTGTTTACTATCAGGTTATAAAATAAAAATCTTTTTCCTCCTGTATATGCAAAAAAATAAAAAGTAACATATATAAAAAGGATATTCTATAAGGATGAAGGTTAACATTATAGATGGGAGAAAGGAAAAAAATTTTGATGACTCAACAAAAGTTTTAATAGATATTTTCAGGGCCACTACAACAATACCGCTCATGATTTACAGAGGGGCTGCTTCAATCATCCCTGTCAGGACAGTTACCGATACAAGGAAACTTAAAGCAAAAAATCCCGATTATCTTACCAGCGGCGAAAGGTATGGAATCAGGATTCCCGGATTCAATTACGGCAATTCCCCCAGTGCCATAATGAATACTGATTTATCGGGGAAAACGCTTTTATTTACATCAACCAACGGAATAAAGGTCCTGTTCAAGATTATGGAATATCCTGGAGACATATATATATCGTCATTCATAAATTTCTCTGCCACATATAATGCCATCAAGGACAGGGAGAATGTGTCCATAATTGTTTCCAACAGGCCAGATGGTATATCTGATGAGGATTATATTTATGCGAATATGCTCAAAAGCAAACTTGAGGGGAATAATGTTGATATCAAGGATTATTGCAACCAGATAAGGGAAAGCCACGGATCAAAAAGGCTTAAAATCATGGGTGCAGGTGCAGATATAGAGAGTTCACTCCAGGTTGACCTGTATAAAAATCCTGTTATCTACAGCAATGGCAAACTGATGCCTTTAATTGAAAACTAAATCTCTATAATGCTGCCCTCAGAAAATTTTCTACCCCTTGAATTGGCAAGGTAGGTTAAAAGGTATTTTGCCCATGCCAGCTTGAGCTTTTTTCTGGCTACTGAATTGCTGTCATAGTAATTTTTATTATTGATATGATTAAAATCGAATCCTACGAGAGTTATATTGTTTGCACTTAAATGATCTGCCAGAAAGGCGGCACGGTCTCCGTCACTGAATCCACCGAAATTATAGAGATTAACCATGGGAATATTCTGTGTGGTTGCCATGGCATCTGGAAAATATTTTGCATAATTCCATATCTTTTCAATGTTGTCCCCGTGTGCATGAAGAAATACAGTTGTTCCCCTGTTGTAGCACCCAATTATGTTATCCATATTTCCGTCCATATCAGACACTATAATATCAGGGATTCCCAGGGACTCCGTATAAGTATCAATTGCAGAATCCGCAACAATAGTATAACCTCCTGACACAGTGGTTAAAGCGTCATTTAAGTGTGGCCCGTTTCCGATTACAAATGCATTTCTGCCCCTGTATGGATCCATGGCAGAAAGATCATTATGTATCAGTTTATGGATTATAAGCGATGATCTATAATCCTCGGTCCTGTTTATTCCCAGGGAGTCTGTAATCTGTAAGTAAAAAGGAAACCAGTCCTCAAATTTCATTTTATCTCCATCACGTTGCCGTTTTTATTCTTCAATGAGGAAAAATATTTGTGTACAGCAGAGGCAGAGAGTGCGATCAGGATTCCTGCTATGATGTATCCAAAATAAACGGTCATTACTGAAAGTGGTATGAACCCCACTATGTACCTGATGTAATTTATCATGCCATAGAATATGAGGGTCATTGAGAGTGAAAATGCTATTCCGTACCACATTCTGGACATGCCATGCCTTTCCTCCATGTAAATGTCAAAGGCATCAAAAAGCTCCTTTGAAACGAACGATGCAAATATCCACCAGACAAAAACTGTCAGGAACAGCAGAATTTTATTCATTATGGGGACCATTCTTACCGTGGATTCATAGCTGTATGCAATTCCTATAATTACAATGAAGAAGGAAACAACGTATGAGAGCAGCGAGATTTTTGCCTCCTGTGAGTATTCCTTCATATTCACTGCAAGCTTGACTATAAGCTGGTTCAATTCCACTGCCCGGCTCACGAAATATGCACCCAGAACTATTGTAACCAGCATCACGGCACCGCTGCCCGGGTTTAGTACATATGATTTTGTAATTACCATATAATAGAGTGTAAAAGCCAATAACGATACACCGTAACTCAGAAGGAGCAATCCCACAGGTATTGTAAATTTCCTTGCTATCTTCTTGTCCCTGATTCCCCTTATAATGTAGTAATAAAGAGATTCTATATTTTCATTGTGCCTTACAAGTATATGTTTTACATATCTTATCCTGATTCTTGAGGATATAATAGGTGTAATGTAATCATCTTCTGCACCGTCAGAGACCAAAATCAGATCATCATAATGTTCCATGCTGAGAACATCATCCAGCTGTTTGCTTAATATTTCATCTGATTTTGCACCAACATCATCATCACCGGTGATAAGTGCAATTTCAACATTCTCATTCTTCCTCTTTAACTCTTCATAGACTTTTATCGTGCCGAAAAGTGCATTGGCATCGGAGTCCTCGGGATCTACTGAAATCAGTTTTAATGCTGCATTATAACAGTCACCATAACCTGTAACTGGTCCCTCTATGCCAGCCTTCATACCGTAGTCGTTATCACGGTCCACATTCAGTATTAAAGTTACCATATCCCGCATTTAATATAGGAAAT
Organism: Thermoplasmata archaeon; assembly: GCA_021797025.1. Next base: position 1,021 of record JAKAAK010000154.1, on the reverse strand, counting down.
GTGACTATATAAGTTTTATCACACAATTACTATAAAATAAATACTGTATTCATCCGGAATTCCCCGGCTGGATTCGTTCATTTTATAATAAAATAGCCGGCACTTTTTTGTCTGGCAACTCTTTTAACTACTTTTTTGTCCATCAATTCTTTGAGTCCTGCATTGATGAGCCCCTTTCCCAATGATGCTTTTTTCATTATGTCATCAGCTGTTTTCAGTTTCTCCTCTGAAACAGCTCCAAGTGCCTTTAAGGAATTGTAAATTTTTTCTGCATTGTCTGATAGTTCTGCCATTTAAATCGCCGTATCCTATATTTTATATAAATATATAAATATAATTAAATCAATAATTACAAATAAAATTGGATAAAAAAATATACAGCAAGCGCATTTACTTTTTATGCTTAACTTCTATATGCTTTCTTCAGGAAGCCGGGGGAATTCAACAATAATATGGGATGAAAATGATCTGATCATAATAGATTGCGGCATCAGCCTCAAAAAATTTTCCGAAAAAACTTCCGAACTGGGCATAGAAAATTTAGAAAAATCTATATTCATAAGCCATGAGCATTCTGACCATTCATCCGGTGCCAGGGCCATATCAAGAAAATTGAAGGCAGACGTTTACTCCAGGAATAAAACTCTTGATAAAATCAGATTGGACAGGGGATACGGCATAAACGGCGAAGTGGCAATAGGGAATTTCACGATCATGCCGGTTTCAGTTAACCATGATGCTGTAGACCCCGTGGTGTATGTGATACGCAATAGAGGAATAAAAATTTCGGTGGTTTCTGATCTCGGGATTATGAACGGGGAACTTCTTGATGCCATGCAGGGATCTGATATTATGGCTATCGAAGCAAACCATGATCCGGAAATGCTCAGAACTGGCCCATATACAGAAATGCTCAAAATGAGGATAAGGAGCGATCACGGGCATCTTTCAAACGAGCAGACCGCCGAGGCTATATATGAATCTGCTTCTGACAATACCAGAATTGTACTTACCCACCTCA
>JAKAAK010000153.1 GCA_021797025.1 Thermoplasmata archaeon | reverse complement strand
ATAAGGAATTGATTGCCATGGAGAAGTACCGTAACGGCGATACGGGAAGGATTTACACTGACAGACACAGGAACAACTGGGTAAAAGCAATAATATCTATATTTGCAATAGCAATGCTGCTTGGAATAATGGGAGTTCCAATATACAACGGTGTGGTAGCTTTGGAGGATAATGCCATACCTTACCAGCTCGGAAGCAGTTTAGAAGCATCTACTGCAACAGGTGCCCATATGGGAGACATAATTGCTTATGAAATATACCATTGGGGGGCAATACCCACTGCAGAAGCCATTGGTCAAATGATTGCAGGAGCATTGATCGATCTAGGTTTGACTTATCTTTTAACCGCTCAAGAAATTACTACAATCTCTATTAGTGTGGTTACGTTACTATTCGAGGATGGAACGTCCGTAACTGTAGTCGATGTAGCAATAGATTCTACTGCGTTAGTATCACCCGGAGTGGCTGAGGCCTTAGCAGTGGGAATAATAGCCGCTTAAATAACCGGTAATACATGGCATACAATAATATTAAGACAACAAAGAGAAATACGTTTATATCAACATTAATTATTTTTATTTCTGCATTATCACTTTTTGACGAAATTATATCAGCATTTCCATTTATGATCAATTTTATCTTAGCACTTTTTATGCTAGGAGCATTCATGTTATACAAAAATAGAGATATAAATTTTCAGGGAAACCTGTCCATAAAATATGTATATTACATGTTTGGTGTGCCATATTTTATTTTTCTAATACATGTGTTCAGATCTATAGATATATCATATATTCTTATCTTCATATTTATTATTTTATCTACAATGCCCTATATATGTTCAATAATATTATCTAATACTTGGAAATTGTACAGAAAAAGGTCAGAAGGCGATTATACCTTTAATGATGAATTAACTGCTATTTACAATAAAAGATTCGAACACATTTTAAAAAATTTGAAAATTCAAATATATACATTCAGGGGAAATGAAAATTCTAGGGGAATATTTACAAAAAATTTCATGAATAAACATTCTATATACATAGATGTAAAGTTATTCAATATGCTTGATGAGAATGAGAAAGATGGAATACTACTCCATGAAATCGGTCATATATTTCATAAAAACTACATTGCAATTCTTGTTTCTTTCCTTATTGTATTTTCATTAATTTTCTCAGTGTCATCAATGTTGTATTTTTCAGCAACTTTAAATTATCTATTTGACGTATCAAGAACGAATAGGTTAATTTTTAACATCTTTATCTTCAATGGATTAATTATTTCTATTATTTTTATTAAGTACAGCAGAAAAGTTGATATTTATATTACCGAGTCAGGTCAACAAAAGGCAGATTATTTCGCCTTAAAATATATAAGAGCAGAGTATCTAACCTCTGCATTGAGAAAGATTACGGATTATCAGGAATATATGCACCCGGAATATGAAACATTTTTTGAAAAATATCTCGGCATAAGATCCAACAATATAGAAAAAAGAGCACATATTATTATAAGACGATTTAAATAAGATGCCATGCCTTGCTTTCAATACCAGCTCGGAAGCAGTTTAGAAGCATCTACTGCAACAGGTGCCCATATGGGGGACATAGTTTACTATGAATTGACTCATTTTGGGGCAAAGCCATCTATTGCTTCTCTTGCTAAGACTTTAGCAAAAACCCTGACAGAATATGGATTGGGGGAATTGTTTGACGCCGATGCAATAGCAGATGCTGCCGGTGCAATTTTAGCCTCTGGTATTCTTTCAGATAGTGCTATAGCTACAATTCTTCTTACACTTGCTTCAGCACCGGTAACATGGGAAATACTTATAACTGTAGCTGGTATAATAGTCGGTTATTGAAGGTGCCCCATATGAAAAAAATAGGTTACATAATTATTTTTATAATTGTACTAACATTAAATTTTCTACCATATAACTATTTATATTCTTATTTACCTCTTCAGTCCAGGGAAATAAATACCATTCGAATTATTTTGGATTTCGTTACAGGGTTTCTATTCATTGTATTTCTTCAGAGCTATAAACATTCGAAAAGGGATAATTTTAAGGAAAATTCATACAGGAGGGATAACTTCGGTTATATTTACGATTCTGAAATAGATTCAGATTTGTCTAAATATTATTCTGAGAAATACAATAATATTACTAAAGGTTACATATCTGTATATAAATTTAATAATCTGAATAATCATATAATCAGGAAACCATCTCCAGTATTTTCGACAACAAAGAAAGAATTCCGGATATTTATTAATGAAAGATTCTGGCAAATTCTTGAAAATAGGGAAAAGGATGGTGTGATACTTCATGAGATAGGACACTATATAAAGAATGATGAGAAAAATACATATCTTATGAGTATAATCTTTTTATTAACGTCTTTAGGTTTAATTTTAGCACTTGTAAATTACGTACTTACTAGAACGTTCATTCTATCGTTTATTATAATTTTAACTTTAGTTGCGGTAATGGTACTGGATTTTATCATATTAAAGGTCTACCTGATTCAAAATGAAATAAGGGCCGACCGTTTTGCCTTAAATAACGGTGTAACTATGGATATTATAAAATCCACTTTACAGAAAGCCTTGAGTTTTGCCTCCAAAAATATCCCTATATATACACAGAAGAGATTGAAAAAAGAGCTGGCAAAAAGATTTAAACAACTGGGCCGTCTATAATGAAAGTTAGGGATATAAGTGGGAGGTTTACAATTCACCTTACTGGACAGGAGTTCCTGATATTGTTAACATCATTTGTCACCATGGAGTTGAACATCAAGGCTGTTTTCCTTGGATTCTTCATCGCTTATAGAATAGATTTTGCCACAAGATTTTCCCATATTTTTGATGCATATTCTGGTATTGAAAATCTATAATATATAACAAATATTATCCATGGCAAAGTATATCTATAATTTAAAATTGAACTGTATATGAAAAAATATATTCTTGAATATGATTCGCAAACTGACGCTGCTTACATTAAACTTTCAAGGGCACACATTGTGGAATCAACAGAAATAAATGAAGATGTAATTGTTGATCTTGATAAGAATAAACATTTAATTGGAATAGAAATCCTTAATTTTTCAATGAACAAATTTGATATTAAAACTTTGATTACTGAAGATATCGGTAATGCAACTTCTATAGTAAAATGATAATTATATATTCAAAGCATGCCTTTGCACATCCAAAAAAATTGTACATAAAGTATCTGAAAGTGTACTTATTAAGAAATTGAAAACTCGTTTACTCGTAGTGGTTTTTAGAGAAACTGATGGCATAATATTTGTAATTACAGCATACATTACATCAAATGTTAACAAGTATCTAGATTAAAATTTTTGTAATTCATAGTTTGTTATAGATATTCTGTTAAGATTTAATAGTTTTATAGATTTTAATACTTACGATTCTTATACTAAGGATAATATAACTAGTTTCATTATTTATTCTTAAATTTAACCAAATATAGATATATATCTATTAATGCCATAAACGTAGTAAAATCAGGCATTATAGAACTGTATAGAAAAATTAATATATAACTTATTATTATTATTATTATTATTATGGAATCAAATATCTTGAATCCTACATATAGGGAATTGATTGCCATGGAGAAGTACCGTAACGGTGATACGGGAAGGATTTACAGTGACAAACACAGAAACAACTGGGTAAAAGCAATAATATCTATATTTGCAATTGCGGTTTTATTATCTACTATGGGTGTACCTATTTATAATGGAATATATGCAATGGAATCAAATGCAGTGCCATATGATATGGAAATAACGACTACTACTAGTAACATTGCAACATCATCAGGCCAAGCAGGAGATATTATAGCATTTGAAATATTTCACTGGGGACAATTGCCCACCGTTAGAGGCCTTGCTGAAGAGCTTACTGGAGTGCTTCTCGAGGTGGGTTTTGGGACCTTTATGAGTGTAGAAGTAGTAGAAGAGATATCCATGGATGTTGCTATGACTTTCCTTGTAGATGGTACCATAGATGAAATTGCTCTGGAGGTGGCGATAGATTCTGTAATATATGTTGACCCAGTAACTCTGGCAGCTATTGCAGCAACGGTCATAGCATGGTAAAAACCAGTCAAATTAAAATCAATTTATGGTGCCTTTATGAGAATACGATTTTCCAGAATTCGCGGAAACAGTAAATTTGATTCTTTCATTTATTTTATTTCTGTAACAAGTGGATTGATCGGATTTACTTTTGAAGTTTTAAAGCAGGCACCGTTTTATTTTAACTTTGCTCTTGCCTCTTTTTCTATATCAGTATTCATACTCTATAGATATTTTACTCCCAGATTTGTAAAAAAAGATAAGGATGCATCTCCAGTTATGACCAGGTACAGATTTCTAAACGAATTCGGAATAATAGCTTTTTTACTGGTACCGTGGATTCAGTTTGTTAGGATAGAGAACTTTCCCATAATTAGGGAATACCTTATCACATTTATTGTTGTCTGGTTAACCTTAGGTTTAGCAATTACGGTTTCTGCTATGCTTCACCTCAAAAATATTTCCCCTGGGTTCAATCACGGAGTTGAAGACAAAACTGTAATGAATTCATTTTTTAATAGATATCCCGGGATCACAGGGAATACTCCTGAAATACTAATGTTTGAGAAATCAGGAAAGAGAGGTGGGGCATGGGTCAATGGAATATTAAGAAAGAAAATTTGCATTGATAGAACATTCTGGAATACAATTTCTGAGGAGGAGAGAGATGCACTATTGCTTCACGAGATTGGGCACATAGAAAATAATAGCTATGCATTGCCTTTTATATATTCAATTGCTGTATCCTCTATAAACGCATTTGTATATACGAACTTAGTATATTTTGCAATAAACCTTGTAACCCTTGAAACAGCATTGACTTCAGTTATTAATATTATATACAATGTAATTCTCCTTCTCAGTACAGTAGTTGCCACATTAATTGATCTAAGGCTCAAAAAGCTCGGCTTGAAAATCAATGGGTCATACCAGATAAAGGCTGACCGGTTTGCATTAGAACATATGGACGGTAACAGTGAGGCAGTTATATCTATGATAAAAAAGCTGAGGTTATATGAAGAGAAAAGAATTAATGGAAAAAGGTTGCTATACGTTGACTCCACTTCTGAATTAAGGATTGAAAAATTGAGTGATAAACCTTGATAAAATTCAGTAAACTATATGTAGAATATAAACTCCATTTCATGCACTCGGCACTATTGAAGTTTGCTATAAGTCTTGATCTGGAAAATCCACACAATAAAAAACCCCTATCAATTGGAAATATTTCTAGGACGAACCTATCCTTAGCCATCTTTTATACGTGCCGAACGTGTCAAATTCATCAAACCATCACATAAAGAATTAAATTCAGGATAACCTAAAGTTCATGTAAAAGTAAGAATTATAAATGGCTTTCTGAACTTATAAGATACAGGAATATAGATAGAGGTATAGCTGCCCTATCACCATCTAAGTAGGGCAAAGTATCCCTTGTTAACAAATATCCCTTTGGGAAATATAAATTATTCACTTTTTTATTTCCATACTTTACCTCAATTCCTGTATCATTATAAAGGAAATCAACCTCCTTTCCCTTTTTGGTTTCCACATAGTATATTTCATGAAATTTATTGAATAGATGGTTACCGACGACGCCTTCTATGACTTTTGCCTGCTCACCTTCCCTGTATTCTGATTCACCCTTGGTATATTTTTTTAATACCCTGTAAATAAAAGGATCTGTAAAATATATCTTTTTATTGCTTCTGTACATGACTTTTCCATTCAATTTTTTATAAAATATTCTGGCAATAAACAAATCCTGCATTATTTCAATATAGGCTTCCACAGTTTTATTTGAACCTATAGATGTATTCTGAGCTATGGAATTAGCAGATAACCGTGAGGTATAGCTCGAGATCATCTGTTCAACAATCTCTTTAAAATACAACTGCCTTTTGTCAAGTTTTGAAATATCCCCTATAATCGCATCTTTATAAATTTCGTATAATCTATCCAGAGGGTCTGAATCCCTAACTTCATAAGATGGCCATAAAAAGCCTCCCGTTATCAAGTACTGTTCCAGAGCGTGGTTTAACTCTTCGATATACGGGGATACTTTTAAGGATAACTTATAAAAATCTCCTACTTTACGGATGTCTATATCCGTATCTACATCTATTTTTTTAAAAAACAAATCAAAATATTCTTTAAATTGCATGGGTAAAAATATAACCTTTGCAATATTCCTACCTGGGAATGTTTCCTTCAATAGGGAAATAGAGGAGGAACCCGTGAGGTAAATTCGTTTGTCATTAAGATATCCTGAATTGAAAAGACCGAGTATTAATATATTCCAATCTTTAACAAAGCTAATTTCATCCAGAAAGATAAATCTCATACTCTTCTGATCTGATTGTGCATCAAAGAAAGATAAGGCTGTTTTTATTTCTTCCTTATCATCTATAAAATCGCATGTCAGGTATAAAATATTTCTTGGATTAACATTTTTATTTAGAAGTAGATCCATTATTACCAATTTTATATAGGTTGTTTTTCCGACCTGTCTTGGCCCCAGCAGTATTATATTTTCGTCCTTATATTCGTAAATATGTCTTGGATTTAATTCAAGGGCTTTTTTTACCTTATTATCTCTAAGTATTCCTGTCCTGTCACGCCACCAGGGATTTTGCATTGAAATCGTTGATAAATCCACATTTAGTTATATATTACTAATTATTATTAATTTTTTGGTATTGATTACTAAATTTATTTGAATATTTAGTAATCAATTACTAACTTTTTACCTTATTCCCCGCTGGTTATGAATTTTCTACTCGTACCCAATATTTTATGGAAATATATCTTTCTGTTAACAGTACAATAGCCTTTCCACATAATAACACTTAATGAAACATGTTTGCAAATAAATTTATTAGCAATCAATGCCTTTATTTTCATGGATATCAATAAAAAACGCATCGAGAAAATGAGAGATCTGATTTTCCAGAATTTAATGGACAGCTATTTGCCATTTCCACTGGACACAAAATTATATTCATCATGGGCAAATGTAATTCCAAACAATGGAGACACTGTAATCTACACATCATATATGTACCAGATTTCAGGCATTTTAAAGCGTTATGAGGCATTATTCCCGAAGATATACCGCCTTAACATACCCAAAAGACTCATGACGGCATCAAAATTCCTTATAAAACCCAAGGATGAGGAATTGCAGAGGGCATTCAGAATACTGAAAAGTATAACATCCATGCTTTCAGGATCAGGTGTAAAATTTGGGTACCTGTATGATCAGGAGCCATATTCAGGTGCACTCCTCCTAGAATCAGGTTTCATAAAGGAATATAAGGAATATGGAGAAAAACTATACAGCTTCTTCAAATCAAAGGGCATAAAAAATATCATAACCGTTGATCCCCACACAACAAACGCACTGAAAAGGTATAAGGATTTTATAGATTTTGACATAGATA
>JAKAAK010000152.1 GCA_021797025.1 Thermoplasmata archaeon | reverse complement strand
GATAAATGAATAGATAGCCAGAAAGAAGAAAAGCGGCAAAAAAACCATTAGATGAAAATCAAAAAAAACCGGGCTTTCGGTTAATGGAGACATGATATATGCCATCGATATTATAAATGAGATTGTTGAAGCATTAAGCCATTTCCCTGCTTTGATAATCCCTATTCTTTGAAGTATTTCCTTTGAAAGCAGATAAAGAACAAGTGTTGAAAATCCTATGGCAAATGACTGTAGTACAATAAGGGTATATGCCGATGGAAATAAATAGTACGGAATCAATAAGATGAAGAGAATAGGTGAGAAATGCTCGGCTAGATAACTCCCTGGAACAAGTGCAGAATAGAAAAGATGCCCGGAAATACCAGATGACAACGCCTGCATATAAATACCCATGTCCCAGCCGGTCATCTCTACAAGGTTAAATGCCATTGAAGAATAAACTGTGAACAATATTGAAAATACTAGTGACACAATGAAAATCCATAGAAAGTACGGATCATTTTTTAACTTACTGGCAATATTTGTAATTACTTTTAAATGTGACATTTATTGTTAGTTATTAAAAATGTTAATATAAGATTTCCCATAACAAAAAAAGTTAGTATATCAATCCATACAGCAGCTCATCTTTGATATATCCCTTATAAATGCCTGGCCTGTGATTTTAATTGATTCTGCCACAGTCGGAAATACGTGTATTGTATCTATAAGGTCATCGTAGGTTAAACCGTTCTTAATGAGGTATACACCTTCTGTTATAAATTCCGCTGCCATGGGTGCTATCACATGAATGCCCAGAATTTTTTTGTCCTTTCCTGATATTATTTTGGCAATACCAGTATAACTGTTGAGAATATTTGCTTTTACCACATTCTTCAATTCTACTATACGTACATCATATTCTATATGTTTCTTTTTCAGTTCAGCTTCAGTGTATCCAACTGATGCAACATTTGGTTCTGTGAAAACTACCCACGGGACTTCCTGCATATTGATCTTTCTATTGCCTCCAAGAATATTCTCTACAGCTATTACGCCCTCTTTTCCTGCAAGTGTTTCAAGCTTAAGTGATTGCCTTACACAGTCTCCTGCTGCATATATCTTCGGATTTGTTGTTCTGAAATCAGGGTTAACAACAATGCCATTGTCTGCTGTAATTCCCCCTGCCCTGAGGTCCAGTCCATCGATGTTGGGCATTCTTCCGGTTGCGACTATGATTTCATCGAAATCGCCAAATGTCCCTGTCCATGTAACTATATCTTTCTTGCCATCCTCATTCTTAATTTCATAGAAGTTGACTCCAAGATGGAACACTATTCCGTTGGATTTTAAGGCAGCCGTCAACTGGCTATTAACATCATCATCAAACCCTTTCAGTATCCTGTTAGACCTGTTAAATATATGAACTTCTGATCCGAAATTTGAAAAGGCGTATGCCAGTTCAAGTGCCACTTCTCCGGAACCTATGACAGCTAACTTTCCCGGAAGTTTTCTCATCTCCCACACTGTATCACTGGTATAATAATCTGTTAACCCCCTGATCTCAGGTATAAATGTCCTGGAGCCTGTAGCTATAATAAAATTGGTTGCCTTGATCTCCGTGTTGTTTACCGAGATGGTATTATTATCCACGAACTTTGCAAGACCATCTATCAGCTCAATATTCTCGAAATTTTTCATTACATTTGTATATTTTGTTTCCCTTTCTCCGGAGACAAATTTATTTAAAGATTCCATAAATTCTGAAAAATCAATCGTTGCAGAAGATGTAATACCGGCATATGCTGGACTTTTCGCCTCCTTATAATTCTTGGACGCCTCTATTAAAAACTTTGAGGGAACACAACCAACGTTTACACAGGTACCACCCAACTCACCAGTACCGATCAAAGCTATTTTCATCTGGTTAGATGTTAGCTCACTTGCCTTTATAGCCGCTGCAAAACCCGCCGCTCCCCAGCCTATGATTGCCAGATCATATTCAGTCATTTTTAACACTCCTTACCTGTGCCCTGTACTGGCCCTTAAAGACATCCAGTTTTATGAGATCATAGGGATTCGTTTTATCTATAGTTCTGACAACTGCCATACCATCCTTAAGTGAAACGGAGGCGTCATTTACACCGTTTGCATTCTTTAAACCGCTGGAAACATGCTCCACACAATCGTCGCATGTCATACCGTATACCCTCAGTTCGATTGTTTTTGTCATAAGATATTATTACATACTTCTATAAAAATAATAAGTAATAAAAATTTTACTTTTATTATAGATTTACAGGTATTAATATTGTAATAGAACGAAAATAATAAAAACAGTTTGTTTCAAAATTCAATCCTTAATAGCATTATAAGCTAACCTCATCACTAATAATTTCAATCTAGCGGGCAATATTGATATTATATAGTATTCAGATTCATGTAGCAAATCTGCCTGGAAAATAATTTTTAATTCCGAATGGGTAATTTTATATTTTCTCTTCAGCGCCCAGAAATTGTAAGCCAGTTTCAGATTAATTATGCGCAATTGCAGGTAATAGGAATATGGCGTATCTTCTAAAAAATTCAAGTAATAGGAAAAAATTTTAGTTCCTTCCAAAAACGCCTTCATGAACGTTTTACGCATTTTAGTTACAGGTGCATTGTATGAAGTACTCACATTATCTCCATATAACCTGTAATGTGTAAGCACTTTATTATCGAAAAAAAGTGATAAATCAGAGAGCAGTGCCATGATCAATAGAAATGTGTCTGGCCTTACATTAAATTCAAAGTTTTTGTGAAAATCTGTTATGATAGACTTTCTAATGCAGATAGAGGTAGCATTAAAATCTGGTCTAATGTAGTTTATTAATTTAATTTTTTTATTAAAATACAGTGTTTTTTCAGAATTTTTAATGTATAAAGATGCAAACTCAGGTGTTTTATAATTTCTATTATAAACAGCATTTCCTTCCTGGTCTATGGTATTAAAATTATTATGGTAATACCCGAGGTCTTCATGTTGATTGAATAAATTACATACATAACCTATTTTGTCGTTGGCAAATTGGTCGTCATCATCGTGAAACATCAATATTTCTCCTAGCGATTCTTTAACAGCACACTTAATGTAATCGCTCTGGCTTTTGTTATCTAAAAGTGTAACAAATTTAACGTTATTATTTTTTAAAAATTCATCTATTTCTCCATCTTCGTAACTTTTAATTACTAAAATTTCAATATTATGATTGCCTATATTAGAGACTATGGACTTAATAGTATCTTTAATGAACTCCTTTCTATCATAATCAAATATTACAACAGAGGCATCTACCATGACAAGGGTATCTGTAGTATAATTATAAATATTGCCAATTACATTATTTATCTGTATTCTTATAGGTTTAACCTGAGCATAATCTGGAAGAAACACATTTTAGCATTCATCTAAATTTTTGGGATATTACAGTGATTATAGCTAAAATGACGTCCGCGATATCTATATAACAATAAACAGGGATTGGAAATATCATGAAATAACTGATACATAAATAGTAATATTATTATTAGTCCTGTATATGTGGATGTGAACGTTAATGAGGATTCTGGAAGTTAGTTTTTTAAATCCATATCAATCAAATTCGGGAGGTGTTGAATCTTATATTGTCAAAATTACAAATTTTTTAAGGGAAAACAACAAGATTACTATTATATGCAGTTCAACTAATAAAACTATGAAACATGATAATATTATTGAATTATACACCGGTAAATTTCTGAGGAAATCTATTTATAATATTAGATTGTACTTCTATGTTAAAAAGCATAGAAATGAATTTGACTTGATACACATTAATGGCGACAATGGATTTTTGATTCCTTTGATAAATAATATGAAAACGGTAATGACCCTCCACGGAAGCATGTTAGAAAATACTATGGTGAATATAAAAAATTTTAAATTTAGATCAATTATTTCTTATATTACAGGAGTGTTCCTGGGCTATATGGAAATATTTGCATGTAAAAGGGCAAATAAGATTATAGCAGTTTCAAAGCATATTAAGACATACTTTTCCGAATACACAGGTAGAAATAGCATTAATTATATCCCTACGTGCATTAATAAAATGGATACAATAAATATATCAGAAACTGATAAACTAAGAATTGCAGAAATGAAGAGTGAGTATAAAACTGTCTGTTTATGGACAGGTATAGATCCCGAGAGAAAAGGACTGGGAATAGCAAAGAATGCCGTTTCTAATTTTGATGATGTAATCCTATTTACTGCAGGTTATAAGGATGAGAACAGGGCAAAAAATGTAATTAACCTGGGATATGTTGACAAAGATCTGCTTTTATATCTTTACCAGATAAGCGATATATTCATTTTTCCATCCATGTATGAAGGATTTAGCATTGCATTACTGGAAGCGATGTCCTATGGAGCTATACCGTTATCTTTTAAAATTCCGGCTACCGAAGAATTAATTACCGATTCTGTTGATGGTTTTCTATTACATGATGCCTCAAAATTCGAGGACAAAATAAAATATTTAGTCCAAAATACCGATAAAATGGAGATAATGAAGAAAAATGTAAGTAGAAGAGCGGAAGACTTTTACTGCTCAAAAATTTTGCTAGAAATTGAAAGTACATTCAAAGAGTTATTATCTAGTTGAACTATTTAAATATTGCACATTCGTCATTTAATAAATCATATTGAGAAAAAATGAGGGAAATGTGACTTCATTCAAAATTACATATAGCAAAACTTTGCAAAAATAAATATTGTGTCATAGTAGCATCCTGCGACTATCGAACGTGTCGGTACGACTATCGATTTATATTTTACATAGGTTTTAGAAAAAACTTATTAAATTAATTTTTATTACGTTAATTGTGAGCTGATAATGAAAGTTAAGGTCATAAATTCATCACAAAAATTCAGCTCCATCTGGCTCTATTCTAGAAATCTTTGCAAAGTTGATAATAAAAATGTTTCAGTACTTGATGCATATAATGAATTTAATGGAATTAATTTAATGAAACGCGAATTTCAGATAGGAGTAGATAGTTGTTTAGGAGGATTATTCCTCAGACAGGAACTTGATGATAAAGATTATGATATTTTACACTATGCAAATCAAACAATATCACCTGTTAAAACTAAAAAAGTTCAGATTGTGACAGTACATGATAACCCGTATACGTTTTTGCAATCGGGTATTTACTCCAGTTACACATCAACTGAAAAAAATTTTAAAAAGTTGATAAAGTATAATATAGTTTTAATTAAAAATAGATTTCTGAAAAGGAATATGGATAGATATAAGGAATTTGAAAATGTCCTCACAAACTCAAATTATGTCGGAAAATCCTTGCGAGAGTATGGCTTTACAGGGAATATTAAAACTATATATCTTCCTGTATCACCCTATTTCGAAAAACTGCAACATAAACATGAAATTAGAAAGGAACTGGGATTACCTGATAATAGGATATTATTGTTATCGGTGTCTAACAATGCCACGAGAAAAAATCTTGCTTTAATAGAAAAAGCAATGAAAATTCTTCCTGACAGATTTTCACTTGTTAGGGTTGGTACACCTATTGGTAATAGCATAACATTTCAAAATGTCTCAAATGAGAACCTCAACAAAATTTATAATGCCTGTGACGTCTTATTGATGCCGTCTATAGAAGAAGGATTAGGGCTTCCTATTGTTGAGGGATTTGCGACGGGAATCCCAATTGTGGCCTCAGACATAGAGGTTTTTCATGAAATTGGTAAAGATGCAGTAGAATATATAAATCCTCTTGAAATGCAATCTTTAATCAGTGGAATTAATAATGCTTTAGAAAACAAAGATAAAATGATCTCAAAAGCCGATAAAATTGTACCTCAATTTTCTTTTCAACTTTTTAAAGAAAAAATGCTTGATTATTATAAAAAATGTTATGAAATATAAAAGTTGTAAAGTTTTATATCGTATGTTAAATTGAGTATCTATGTAAATACTATGATATGGAAAACCGAATTAAAGAAAAGGCTTGGTTAGACAATAAAAAGTGAAATATATTGTTAAACAGATAGAATATGGAGAATTACCAAGGAAATTTGCAAGTATTTATTACATAACGATAATGAGTATAGATAATATGTATACTAATTATTAAGAATATGGATGTTTATATTTACACAAAATTCTGGGCACAATCGAAATATATTTTTATATCCAAAAGTTATTCGAGTTTAATGGCTGGATTACCATATATTAGTGTAATAATTACTGCACATAGTCGGAGGAAATATTTATTAAACGCAATAAAAAGTGCAGTAAACCAAACTCTGGATAAGGAATATTATGAGATAATTGTTGTTAAAAATTTTAATGATGATTTAGTAGATGATTTCATTAATAAAAACCATATCAAAAGCATATTTATGAATGGCACAATAGGCGAATTTCTGTACTCTGGAGTTACCAATTCATTGGGTCAAGTGATATCATTTTTAGATGATGATGACATGTTCTTTGACAATAAATTAGAATTTATATATAAAAAATTTAAGGGACAAAATATTGCGTATTATCACAATGACCACATTACTATTAATGAAAATGGTGAACCTATTAGGGATAATAAAATCGATAATATAATTTTCAATCTTTCTTCAATATCTGTAATGAAAAATGTGATAAATACTGAAAACTTAATTAGAATTACCTCTAATACTGATGATTTTATGTACTTGTCTGCATTAGAATCACATAAAATTGCTTTAAAAGGAAAGGAAAGATTGACACAATATAGATTTCACCATAGCACAAGTGTAATTATAACAGACGATATTAAAAAATTTATACAACTCAAACTGGAATTTTTAGATACAAAATTAAATCAATTCAAATCCTTCAGGAATATGTTTACATCAGAAGAAACTTTATCTTTAATTGACTCAACAATTACGTATCTTGAAATGGATATGTACATTTTCGGAGTAAAACAAAAGGCAGGGCACATATTCAGAATTTTCAAAAATACTCCTGAATCATTTTCACAGCTATTTAGACTATTTACAGCGTATATCCTTGTTAGGTTATACAGTAAATCTAGGAATATCATTTTAGGGCAACTTTGGGATGCATATAAAAAAAGTATAGAAAACGGTTCTGCATAACAAGTTTATTACACACTGGCTGCGTTATGCATTTTTTAATTTCATGTGCTCCATGCAATAAGTCAGAGCTGTTTTAACCTCATACGAATTGTGTAACTTAAAACTATTAATGGCAAATATGCAAATAGATTATCCAAAAGTAACTAAAATATTTTTATATAATAATAATTCTATGCATTTACCGCGCAACCTTGTATTTTTTATTTCATGCTTATCCTTTCAGGATGGGTGTAAATATTGAAACTCCTTCCC
Source organism: Thermoplasmata archaeon (assembly GCA_021797025.1). The sequence continues at coordinate 259 of JAKAAK010000152.1, read as the reverse complement.
CTTACAAATGATACTAGAGTCATATTGAATTCATCTGCAAGTTCTACTGCGAGCGAAGATGGTGCAGATACTGAACTGACCACAGGAATTCCATACATAGCAGCCTTCTGGACAATTTCAAAGCCCGCCCTGCCACTTACCTGCAATACTGCTTCCGGGCTTCTGTGTATCCCTTTTAAGACCATTTTCCCTATTGCTTTGTCCACTGCATTATGCCTGCCTACATCCTCACCCATTGATAAAATATTCCCGGAGTAAT
>JAKAAK010000007.1 GCA_021797025.1 Thermoplasmata archaeon | reverse complement strand
ATAAATGCACATTTTAAGGATATGCATAATTACGGTGCACATTTAACATATAATGCTACCACTGGAAAAATTTCAGGGAGATTTTTAACTGCAAATTTCAAATCCGGAGTTTTTTCCAATATAACATACAATATCACATCCACAGAGCTTATCAGCAAAATGTATGCAAATGGGACATCACCCTTCGGTATGCGCATGCCGCTTATCAAGTTCTTCCAGGGCACAAATGTAATTGGAAATCTCTTTATGTACACCAACACATCATCATTCTTTGTAATGCATAACAATCCTGCTATTGAAACAAATATGCTGGTATACAACGGGACTATACACATATATGTGCCTTCCAATGCAACAATATATAATACATCAAACAACATGCAGGTTACATATTCTGCAAATGCTACCCTCAACGCGCAGGTAAATAATTCTGCCATGAATTCAAATTTTGCCTTGGATACAATGATAAACTTCAATAACATTATCAATGCAGGAAGACAGATGATAATTATTGATAACAACGGAACAATAGCAATGTTATTTGTCCACAATGGTTATTTCAATGTAACAGGCCACGAAATATCAATAAGATCTGGAACATTAGGTCCTGTATTTGTAAATATGGTTGTTCCACCAGGAATGCAAAGAGTCGCTTATAATAAAACGGTTATGCATGGAATAATGAAGGGAATTGTTTCCTCAGAAATAGATTTAAATATGGTTAATGGGACAATGAAAAACAGCACTATATACTACAATTCCTCAATTCACATGGTATTTACCGGTAAGACATCTTCAACAGTATCATTCGATGTGAACTCATCTGTTAATCACCATACAATAGTAGCCATATTCATAGGTAATAACGTTACCAGGAATACTGGTCATGAATATGTGAAATTCGATGGAACAATATTATCATTTGTCAGTGTTTCAACTCTAATGAATGAAACAAGCAACACCCATGCTTATTATTCCTATGTCAATAGCTCATCTGGAATGTACGTACTCGTTTATATACCGCACTTCTCCAATCATATCATAGATGTATCAGATGTCCCATTCAAGGCAGTTAACAATTATATAGAATATTACATTATTGGTGGTGTTATTGCAGCACTTGCAATAATCGGAGTGGCAGCCTATACAATAAAGAAGAGAAAATAAATTTTATTTTTATAAAATATGGGTAGTCCTATATTCCCTAGAATATTAGACAATTCTCATATTTATTAATTTGAAATATTATTGGCATGCAGAAAAGCATACAATATACTGTTAATTATAGAAAGGTTAAATAAAATAATTTCAGGAGATATAGTAAGGAACACGCAAATGTAAAGATTATGAAAATAATTATCATTTCTAAGTTTTATAATGTTGTGTTTTATGTTGTTTGTAGAAATGTAAAGTAATAAATATTACAGAAATCAAAATGAAAGTGAATAAGATTAACAGATATTTAAACACTATCTGATTTTCCATTATACCATAAATTGATATTATAATACCTAACATTGCCTCAATAAACATGAAAATTATTCCTACGAATAGACTGTATTTGTATATTTTATTTTTGTTCATTATTTATCACTGAAATTAAACCCATGAAGGAAACCATGGGTCTCCAGTAGGCCAATCACAAGCATAGCCCATACTTATCCAACCACCAATTACCCCCAGAGCAGCAATAACCACAAAGAATATGGGCCACGCTAACCCACCGGTGCCTATAACCAACGCTGCTCCACCAATTAAACTTATAGCTGCACCTATCTCTAGTGCTACACTTAAATCACACATCCAGTTCCAATCTATTGCTATTCCTACCGTCTTATTTATCTCCATATTTTTTATATTGTTATCTGTAGACTTTAACATATTACTCATTGCCAATGCTATGTATGAGTATTCTATACCGAATTTATGCAGTGTATTATCTGTCGAGAACATATAATTGATTGATATTAATTTTATACTGTTTATTAAGTTTTTCATTTCATTATTATATGTTGATTTATAGTCAAGTGTAAACTCATTGCCGAGGAGTATTTTAGATGAATTGATTGGTACTATGTTTGCATATATGTATGAAACGTTTTCTGAATTATTGCTGTATATTATATCGCCTATTTCAACCCTATAATCCTTGAATGTATCTGTGAATGCTATTGTATACTTTATATCTGAATTGTTATAGCACTGTAGAAGATAGTTTGTATTGTTTGTTCCTGTATAGCTGTATCCTGATGCCTTGAGTGTATTGTTTTTTATGTCCCTGTTCTCATATGCCCTTACACTGTTTATTGATTTGCTGCTTATTTCCCCATACTGTATATTCCCTGACTGTGAGATGTCGAAGTTGTTCATGTATGTTATATTGCCTATTTTAACATATTTGGTAGTGGCAGTATGGTTATTTATAATATCAGAATTATTATGGTCAACATTGTCTGAAAATGCCATCATGACAAACAAAAGCACTATAATTATTGATAGTCCTATAATATACTTTTGCTTCTTATAAAATATAACACATAGATATATATAAAGTTTTGGTATAAATATCTGTCATAATAATGAACAATACGTATATATATTATAACTAAGTAGAGAATATTATAAAATATCACATCCGTAAAAAGGAAATGCAATGAATAGAACCAAGTTAATGATAAGACAACTAATAGATTATTGAATATCATGTATTTCAATGACCATGAATAGTCAAATCAATAATAAAATAAGATGGGCTACCGAGATTTATAAAGGAATTAACATAAGATGTTATAATTATCTATAATTAACAGTAAATAGTAAAAATTGATATAGTATATTTTATAAACTAAAGATAAATATACCTTTTTATATTATCTACTTAATGATAAACAAAAGCGATGAATTTTTGGAGGATGCACTTTTTATAAGGGAACTTGCAATGAAGCATAATAAGTTTTTTGAGGAAAGCATACCTCTCATAGCATCTGAAAATATAATGAGCCCAATGGCAATGGAAATGCTTCTCACAGATCTCGGATTCAGATATGCTGAGGGCCTGCCGCATAAAAGATACTATCAGGGAAATCAGTTTGTTGATATTATAGAAGATAAGGTGACAGATCTTGGAAGGGCATTGTTCAATGCAAAGTATGTTGACCCCCGTCCACTTTCAGGAACCAATTCTAACATGGCGGTATTGTACGCATTTACAAAGCCAGGTGATACTATAACTACGCCTGCATTATCCGGTGGTGGCCATATAAGTTCTGCGCCATTCGGTGCCGTCGGGTTCAGGGGATTGAAGACGGTTAATTATCCCTTTGATGTTGATGAAATGAATATTGACATTGACGGAACCATAAAGGTTCTGAAACAGGTTAAACCAAAACTGGCATGGTTCGGTCAGTCTGTCTTCCTTTTCCCGACCCCACTGAAAGAATTGAGGGACACATTTAATGAAATCGGGTCTACGGTCGTCTATGACGCAGCACATGTTCTCGGTTTAATAGGGGGAAAGCAGTTCCAGGATCCACTGAGAGAGGGCGCACAGATCCTTACCGGAAGCACGCATAAAACACTTCCAGGGCCACAGCATGGCATAATTGTCGGTGAAACAGACGATGAGAAATGGAAAAAGGTACAGCGCGGCGTATTTCCAGGTACTTTGAGCAATCATCATTTAAATGCTATGGCAGCTCTGGGAGTTACCCTTGCAGAACATCTTGACTTCGGGGAATCCTATGCAAAACAGATAATTAAAAATGCACAGACACTGGGTTCTGAATTGAATAAATACGGTTTCAAAGTCCTTGGAGAAAAAAATGGATTTACAAAATCCCATACACTTGCAATTGATGTTTCAAAGAACGGCGGTGGCAAGGAAGTTGCTGAAAAACTTGAAAGCTGCAATATAGTACTGAACAAGAACCTGCTTCCATACGATGACAATAAAAAATCAATGAACCCCAGCGGGATAAGAATAGGAACACAGGAAGTAACCAGAATAGGTTTCAAAGAGTCCGATATAAAGTATCTTGCAGAATTGATCAGCGATATAATCATCAAAAAGAAAGACCCGGAAGCTATGGCTGAAAAGGTAAGGGACTTCAAATCTCAGTTCCAGCAGGTTCAATACTGTTTCGGGAAATTAAAACCATATGAATATATAGAACTTTTTAAATAATAATTTTATAAAATTTAATATTTTAATATGTTTTGATAGGACGGTACAGATTATCCCTTTCAACAGGAATCATATTTAATTGTTTTATGGAATTAATTATATAATCCTTTCTGAGATTACCCACCTGCTTTCCCGTTGCAGGTATAACCTTTTCATCGTATATTGTACCTCCCCAGTCATTCGCACCGAAGAGTATAGCCATCTGGGCCATCTGCATGCCATTTGTGAGCCATGAGCTCTGTATTACCGGCAAATCCTTATTGAAAACTATCCTTGCAATAGCAATATTTTTCAGGACAGAAACACCTCCGGACCTGTATTTATAGCCTTCCTTTGCAAGCTCGGTATTTCCTGGCTCAAAATTCCACGGTGTAAATGATAAAAATCCATGATACTTTTTCTGTAATTCTAAAATAGAAAGAAGATGATGTGCCTTATCCATTGAAGTCTCAAGATGACCAAACATCATAGTTGCAGATGTATGTATTCCAAGCTTATGCGCCTCTTCCATGATTTCAAGCCACTGCCTCCCGCTTGCTTCCGGCCTCCCCATTCTTTTTCTGACATTTCCGTCAAGTATCTCACCACCTGCACCCGGAATGGTCTCAAGACCGCTTTCCCTCAATCTGATCAGAAGGTCCTTTACAGGAATATGTGCCTTTAGAGATATAAAATGTAGCTCAGAAGTGGAAAGGCCATGTATTCCAAGGCCAGGAAATTCCTTTCTTATTCTCTGGAATAATTCAGTGTAATATGAAAGATCAAGAAAAGAATTAACTCCGCCCTGTATGAGCAGCTGCTTAATCCCGTAAGGTTCATAGTATTTTTTTATTTCATCAATTACGCCATCTACGGATAATGTATATGCATCACTATCCGTCTGTGTCCTATAAAACGCACAGAAGTGGCACCTCACATTGCATATGTTTGTATAATTGAGTATCAAATTTGAAACAAACGAAACCTTTTTTCCAGATATTCCGTCCGTTATTGATCTCGCAAGGTGTCCAAGGTCTCTCAGGCTGGCTGAATCGTAAAGATATACAATTTCATTTTCATCCAGCGTCTCATCATTCTTTATTTTATTTTCAATGTCATCCAGGTAACTGTAAGAAATCATAATTATAATATAGCTTTATAAAATAAATATATTCCCAATTCAATGGCCTGCAATTTTTGCTTTATATTCTCCGGATAAGCCTTCTATAAATTCTATGGTTCTCATTACAGGGTCATTGAAAGAATAATCTATATTTCTGTAATATTCACGCATGACCTCTTCTTTGACATTGAATTTCATTGAATTTGATTTTACAGCCTCTTTAATGTATTTTTTAGATTCTTCTATACGTCCATTCAGGTAGTTTACCATGCTGCTGTCTACATCTGTGTCCTTAAGTGCAACAGCAACGGCATAAACAGGGTACATATTATACTGTTTGGAAAATTCAAGGCCAATATCCATAAGTATATTCAAATTACCGGAATAGGCTTCTATAGCATTGTCTCCTATAACCAGTGCATAATCTGCTGTCTTCGACAGATTAATTGCATCTGTATATTGTGATTCATTGATCTGATATGGTATCCCCATCCTGTCCAGCACCAGTTTCATATACAATTCCGTGGTTTTTGTCAATGATGTAACATTTACGTTTATGTTTTCTTTCAAATAATTGAGCCTGGAAACCAGGAGTGTGGATACTGTATTTGCACGGGAATGAATATTAATGCTCTTTACAAGCTTCAATTTATCCCTATTATTTATAAAAGAAACAAGCGATACCATACCTATCTCTATCCGGCCTTCCAGCACGTATTTCAGGTTTGTAGCTGCACTGTTTCTTACTGTTTCTCCTGAGGGAAAAGCCATATAAAGTGGGTCAGAATGTGATAAATTAATGAGCCCTATCATTTCAGTAGTACTCCTTGATGTTGTAAAATGTATCCCTGAGTGCAGGCACTTTTCCTATTTCCTCTACAAGGTGGTTAAGTTCCTCAACGCTTCCTGAGTTTTTTCTGTTTGTTGCACCGAAGACCTTTTCACTGAATGCCGTACCAACAAGGTCACTTCCCCCAGACATCAGGGCAACCTGGGCAAGTTCCTTTCCCAGGGCAACCCAGTAAACGCTGATATTCTTTATGGATTTACCCAGTATTGCCCTTGCCAGTGCGTATACTTTTATGTCCTTATCTCCTGATGCGGGCATTGTCACTTTTCCCATTTTATACAGTGGTGTATTCTCAATACTGAATTTCAGCGGTATGAAGGATAAAAATCCTGGCTGTTCAAGCTGATTGTCCCTCAGCCTTATCATATGGTTAATTATATCACCATAATCCTCCACCGTTCCATATGTCATCGTGGAATTGCCCTTGATTCCCAGGCTATGGATCAGCTTCGCATCTTCCAGCCACTTCTCCCCTGAAATTTTCTCCGGAGTCGTTATCTGTTTCCTGATGTTTTCATTGAATATTTCCGCACCGCCGCCTGTATGCGCATCCATCCCTGCTTTTCTGAATCTGTCTATAATTTCAGGTATCGAGTTGCCTGTTGTTCTGGCTATAAAGTCTATTTCAGGTATTGTGAACGTTTTTAAGGTTATATCAGGAAGTATTTTCTTGACTTCCCTGAATATATCTTCATAGTATTCAATACTCAAATCCGGATTGAACCCTCCAACAATATGTATCTCCGTAACATTTAGTTCCCTAGCTTTTAAAGCTTCATTATGCACATCTTCTACCGATAATTCAAACCCTTTTTCTGGATTATATTTCTTTATTTTATAAGGAACATAATAAGCACATATGGGACACGATGCAGTGCAGTAATTTGAATAATTTATGTTGTACGAAACAGCATAGGACACCCTATCCCCAACCTCCAGTGATGTCAGGGAATCACCGAGGGACATTAATGAATATATATCCATATCAAGTAATTCCCCTGCATCCTTCTCTGTAATTTCTTTGCTTTTCAGGTAATCATACCAGTAATCATTATTATAAGCCATTGACATAAGTAATATATTGTGACTAAAAATAAATAATTATTCATATTTTATAATTTTCCGTATTTTGCTGTTATATCTTACTCGACCAGTGTCTAAGATGTCTAGAAAATATATTCTAGATGTATTACAAAAAGTATGGCAATTACAGGAATAACAAACAAGATTAGGAATATTATGGAGGATAAATAGTAAATATTCATTGCTTTTCTGATATCTTTGGTTTCCGGCTTGTTACCGTTGCTGTTTATTATATACTCACCATCTTTTTCAAGCACTACATTGAGCACAAGTGCCATGGCACCCATGCTGTAACCAGCATTCAGACTATCTGTTGTATTAATAACCATAATTTTTCTATTGCTATATCCAAGCATTATGGCGCTTATCCTGAAAATTACAGGAGTTATTCTTGATCCAAAGAAATTTATTATGGAATCTCCAGTAGCAGTACATCTGCCCAGTTCATAGTTCTGTGTATCCCTGTAGGCAACATTGGAATCCATGGTATTGATAATTCTGGTAACAATCGCTCCTGCAAGTCCAAAAAAAGCATAGAAAAATAACGGCGTCAAATATCCATCAACAAATCCCTCAGCTATTGTCTCTATCGATGCGGAGGCGAGACCATGGGCGTCCATGTCATTTACAGGTCTTCTTACAACCATGGCCGTAAAATATCTTGCGGATTTTAAATCGTTGTTTTCTAGTGAATCCGTTATCTTTTTAATATGCTTACCCATTGAATTAATTGAGAAGGTACTTTTCAGAAAATATGCATATACTATGATAAAAATTATTAGCATTACTGTATTTTTCGGACGATATAAAATATATATGATTATTATAACAGGAAGTGTATTGATGATAATTACAGACAGCAGGAAAATGCAACCTGACAAAATTTTGTTTTTAAATTTACTGAAATATGGTTTAACTCTTGCTATAATCTTTCCTGTGATCACCACAGGGTGTATAATATCAGGGGGTTCACCTGCAACAGTATCCAGAATAACCGCAATGACAAGAGTCAATATGAGTAGCTCAGCACCGTTTATCATAATATCAGTTTTTCAATTTTTTCCATGTCCATATTATCTGTGAAAAGCTTTGCGCCATATGCCACATTATCGTCAAGGGTTCTATGATAATCTGGCACTTCCATTTTTAATATTTTGTTAAGGAAGTGTCTGTTTTCAAATATACCATGAATATTGGTTCCATAAACATTCCCGTTTACAGACCCCTCGGGTTTGCCATCAACATAGGCAAACGGTTTCTCATGGTTTTGTACAATCTGGCCATAATGGATTTCATATCCTTCTTCACCAGGGTTTTCACCGAAAATCGCAGAATTCAGGGTGTAGTTTACTTTTCCAGTCTGTTTTTTATCCATATATTCTGTTTCAATATCGAGTATTCCCATGCACGTTATTTCAACATTATCTGACTCCACCTTTTTTTTATCTACAATTCTTTTACCAAGCATCTGGTATCCCCCGCAGATACCAATTATTATTTTTGTTCTATAAACGCTTTTCAATTTTTTCAATATCCCATTTTCTTCCATATACTGTAAATCTTTCCCTACGAGTTTTGAACCGGGTAATATTATTGTACTACATTCATCTATGGCATTAACATTGGATGCATCCACATATGTAAATCCTATGTTAAGTATATTTAATGGGTCTAAATCACTATAATTCTCCATATACGGATATTTAACAACACATATCTTACTATTCTGTATTATAGATTTTGAGTAATTCATGGAATCCTCGCCAGGCAATGATAGTTCAGAATATGGTATTACGCCTATTACACTTTTTCCGGTCAAGCGTTCCAGTTTTTCTATGCCATTACGAAGCAGGGACACATTGCCCCTCATCCTGTTTATAACTAGATATTTAACAAGATCACTGTTTTTCATCAGTTTCACTGTCCCGTAAAGCGATGCAAATACCCCACCACGATCTATATCAGAGATAAGTATTGCAGGTGTTTTAAATATATTCGATACAAATATATTGGCAAAATCCCTGTCCTCCATGTTTATCTCCGCGGCAGAACCTGCTCCCTCGGCTATAATAATATCGTACTCTCCTGAAAGTTGCTTCAATGATTCTCTTATAATACTTTCTGCATTGGATTTTAGATATTCATAATACTCCAATACATGTAATGAACCTATAGACCTACCCTGAACTATTATCTGGGACTTCCCCATCCCTTCCGGTTTGATGAGAAATGGATTCATATACATGGATGGTTCAGACCTAGATGCAATTGCCTGCAACCACTGCGCTCTTGATATTTCTGATGAATCCTCGAGGGATACTGAATTGAGTGACATGTTAATAGCCTTGAATGGGGCAACACTGTAACCCTTATCATAAAAATATCTGCAGAGTGCCATAGCCATTGTACTTTTACCCGAATCCGATGCTGTTCCCAGTATCTGTATCATTTTAATCATGCCTATCACCTATGTATTCCCTTATAGATCTGATCAATACAGTGTTCTTCCCGTGTTTTTTTATACTTATCCTGATATAGTTAATACCGAATTCCTGGTAGTCATCCAGCAACCTGATCATTATTTCCCTCTCCGCAAGAAATTTTTTCATATCCCGTCCATTAATTCCTGTAGGAAGCTTGAAAGTTGCGAAATTTGCCCTGGGAGAGCCAATAAGTTTTATATTTATACTTTCCATGGATTTAATTACATAATTCCGCTCTTTTTCTACGATTTCTGGAATACCGTTAAAATTCATATTACAGGCTCTTAAATACAGCAGTGCAGGCTGGCTAATCCTCCATGGCTCCAGATTTTTCTCTATTCTGCTTATATTATTATTCGATGATATTACATATGCCAGCCTGAGGCCAGGCACAGAAAGTATTTTTGTCAGAGACCTGCCTATTATAAGATTTGGGTATGATTCAATAAGTTGTGCCTCATCTAGTTCCCGGTTGTTTACAAACCATATAAAAGATTCATCAAGGAATAGTCTTGCATTCTTTTTTACACAGATATCAAGAATTTTTATGATATTTTTTTTATTCACGATTTGACCAGTAGGATTGTCAGGGTATACCAGGAATAATGTGTCAAAGCTATAATTTTCTATTATTTCCGGATTTTTATTAATAACATCAAAGGGTAGGATAATTCTATGTGCGGCTGTTGCGGCATACATATATTCTGTAAATGTTGGTGAGATTACTATTACATTGCCATCAAGGCCGGCCATATAATTATGTATAAAGAAGGTCAGTCCTGGAATTATTGTAACATTTTCATTTTTAAATTTATGCTCCGAAACAATGGATTTATAAAACTCAAGATTAACTTCCGGATAATTTTTTATATATACACTGTTTATTTTCATATTCCTCACCTGAATAAAATCATTCATGTTAGCAGAGAAATCCAGTACAGATTCCGGTTCTTTCCAACGTTCTCGCGCAAATTTGTATATATCTCCACCGTGCATTTTTCTTTATGATTATTTATTATATAATTTTATACGGACTATTTTCATATGTTGGATTTATCAGGATAAGAAATTTATCTATAATTATATACTGCAGAATACGCATCGTACGTATTATAGAATTTCTGTAGCTAGCAGTTCATAGTAATACTTATATAGTCTTTTTAAATACAAATCTCAACTACAGATTTATGAAACGGAGTATTATTAGTCCGGTCATAACATCTGCAATAAGATATCGAAGTGTTAGCATGACGGACCTTTTGGAAGATTTTGAAACAAAAAAAGAGGCAATCAGAGATGAAGTAGAACTCCATATTAAGAAGCGAGATGAAGCCAATGCAGAAGCGCAAAAATATGCTAAATTACGCGATGAGTTAAATCAAAAAACTCACGAAATGCGCGAGCAGGCTAAGGAGAAGATTGCTGAAAAAAATGATTTAATTGAAAAAATCAAAACACTGCGCGACGAGAAAGAAGTTCATTATAAAAATCTGTCCGAATTAAAAAAGAATTTGAGGGAATATAAATCATCTATTGGAACAGGTATGGACATAAAAGATATAAAAGCCAAGGAAAAAGAACTCCAGTATCTTGAAAAGAGGCAGCAAACCACAGAGCTTAAGAAAGAAGAAGAGAATAAAATGATAGTTGAAATAAGAAGGCTCACAAACGAAATAAAGAAATCAAAAATTCAGAGAGAGGAGGAACTTTTAAAGAACGATACCATAAAAGAGCTTACAGATAAGATTAATGAGGAACGAACAAAAGGGGAGGAATATAAAAAACAGATAGAAGACCTCTCTAACAGAATCTCCCAGCTCAGTGATGAAATTAATGAAGAACTTCAAAAACTTGATGAAGTCCGTAAAGAAGCTGATGAAAAACACGAAGTATTTATTAAATACAGTCAGGAATCAGAGGCTGAGCATGCTGCATTCATAAAGGCCAAGGGGGAGCTCAAGGATATGGAAAAAGCCATATTCTCAATTAGAAATAAAACCAAAGTAACCAGGAAGAAAGAGAAGGAATCTGAACTCCAGGAACGGGCATCAGAACTTTATGAAAAGTTCAAGACTGGGGAACAGCTTACAACAGAAGATCTTTTAATACTCCAGAAGGCCGGCTTCCTGTAAGTATGAATGGCAGATACTTAGGTATATTATTAATTCTAATAGGTTTTATCATTTTAATATTTCTGGCACTGAAAGGTCTTGTACAGGTAGGTCTGTTTTTATTTATTCCATTTGCAGTGAGTAGTACACCATTGACCATAATACCATTTCTATTGATTTTTTCCGGAGTTGCCCTATATTTTATTTCATCACCGGTGATAGATAGGGATAATTGGCATGATGAAAATTATCCTGAAAATAAAGAAAAACATATTGGTGGTTTTATTATGATAGGCCCCGTTCCCATAATATTCGGCAACGATAAAAAACTAATTTATATATCAATTATCGTTGCAGTTTCCATTATAGTGATTTACATTATCCTAGCATTCAATCTTCTATGATTTTGGATGCAAGGGATACATTATATATCCTTGATTTTCCCATTAAATCCATGTCTGGTGCTATTATGCTATCAAGTATTTCCGAATCTTCTCCGATTACGCAATTCCTCATTATGACCGAGTTTTTAATTTTAGTACCGGACTTAACTGTTACATTTTCCATGAGTAGAGAATTTGTTATTTCTACATTGTTCTCCAGTAATGCATTATTATAGATAGCTGAACGGTTAATAGTAACGTTATCGCCCGTTTTTATACCTGTTCCTGTATAACAACGATTTACATTGGCTTTTTGCAAACCACTTATATCCATAATAATGTTCTTTCCTTTTATAAAATTTTCAGTATAGGTTTTTCCGTATTTTTCAACCATTATCTGATTTGCAATTATCAGATCGTTTGGTCTTCCCGTGTCAAGCCACACTCCCTTTCCCATGTAACCATATATGTCAATATTGTTTTTCATAAGCTCCGGAAAGAGGTCTCTTGCAAAATCGTATGGAATCCCTTTAATATAATCCATAATTTCCGGCTCTATTATGTATATACCGGTATTAGCTATATGAGAAAACGTCTGGTCCTTATCCGGTTTTTCCAGAAATCTAATGATTTTGTTATTTTCTAACTCTACTATTCCAAATTGCCTTGGATCTTCGACTTCGGTAAGAACTATTGTTATTTTCGCTCCCATGTTTTTATGGAATTTAAGTATATCTGCTATATTAAAATCGGAAAGTATATCCCCGCTACCAACGATAAAAGTATCATCGATAAAATTGGAAACAAATTTAACACCACCAGCTGTACCCGCCGGCTCTTTTTCAACAGAAAACAATATGGTCTGGTCATCATGCCTGTTCTCTATTATACTCGTGATAAGCGAGCTGAATTTATAACCTGTTGTCACAATTACATCCTTAATGCCTGCATTATAGTAAGAATCCAATAGGTATAGCATGCATGGCTTTCCTGCTATGGGCACAACTGGTTTTGGGATCGAATATGTTATGGGTCTGAGCCGTGTACCCTTCCCACCGGCCATAACCACTGCTTTTACAGTCATAAGATTGAATAATACGGGCATTTATATTATTTTGCATCCATAAGTAAACTTTAATTATTCAAATTTTAATACACTTTATATGACTTCTAGCATGCCTGATCCAGAAACATATCCACTAAAACCAAGATCAACAAGGAAAAAATGGTATGCCGTTATAATAGTTCTGGTTCTCATTCTCTCTTCATTAGCCATTCTCTCATTGTTACATCCCTCCAGGCTGGAACCCGAAATTTCAGTCGATGTAGCACCCAATTATATTACGGTCGGACAGAATTATACTATAACCCTTAAGGCGGACGAATCATATAAAGATGTTACCATTGAATGGGGCGATAACAACCATACAACTCTTAATTATACTGGGATCTCTTTATCCACCTCACACGTGTATTCAAGCCCAGGTATATATTATATAAGCTACTGGGCCAATTTTTCTTCAATTATTTATAAATCCAATACATATATTCCCGTATATGTGGAATCCTCACACATTTCAAATAGAACAGCATCAGGCATAATTTCGATTGTGAATTCAAGTAAGCCCTCTGTTGTATTAAACTCAAATATTTATTCTCCAGGCACATTGCTTAATATAACATTGGGAAACAGCAGTTGCCCTAATAATTCAACATTTACAATAAAGAAGCAATCATTATCAGAATACAAGAACTGGACTAATCTTCCCAGTGCACCCTTAAATTCTACTTTTAATCTCAAACTTTCAGAAGGATATTATATACTCAAATTATCCACTATTACAGGCAACGGAACAGAAAATTACACAACCTATTATTATATGGATATACCGGTAAATCCTAATGCTACATTATTTATTACCACCATATCTGATTCCATTGTTGTTGATAGTCTGACCCCATTCACAAACCTAAATCCGCAGGAGGCATGCACAGCAGGGGATCTCCAAATACTTTATAACACAGAAGAGTTTCTTGTCGGAAACAGCACCTCGGGATACTTCCCTGAAATAGCTTCCAGCCTTCCGGCAAAGAATGGAACGAGTTATACGTTTAATATAAGCCATAATGTAAGATTCCAGAATGGCCAAGCCGTGACTGCATACGATGTGTACTATTCCCTTGTTATGGATTTACTTCTTGAAAATAAATCACCCCAAACCCCGGGGTGGATTCTTGCACAGTATCTCCTGCCCGGGAATTATCACAAAACAAATAATTACACAAATATAATGAACGCAATCACGTACAATAAGAAAAATGACACAGTAACGCTCAATTTTACAGCCAATTTGAGTCTTAATAGGGTATGCAGTATCCTCTCCTCACCCGGGACTTTCATCTCATCGGCAGCGTATCTTGCACATAGCGGTGAGATCATATCATTTAACCAGAGTGGCTTTCAGACATTTAAAACAAAAAATTCAAGTTATAAAATGCAGAACGTACTTTCCAATGGTCCTTATGAAATAGAGAAATCTGTTCCCGGAAGCTATATCACACTGGTTCGCAATCCAGATTTCATAGGCAACACTTATAATCCTTTACCCAAAATAGATTCTATAACAATACAATATAAAAACAGTTATTCCTCCATGTATCAAGATATGAGATTTAATACATCCCAGATCGCAACATTTCCTTCTTCATATCCCTATATATCGAGCATCCCTGGGATATCTTTTAACGTTACTTATAATATGACAACTATATATAATTTTAATTCAAATATAAATGAAACCCTTTTGGGAAAATATGTCACAGACAAAAATATTCCCTCTAATTTATTTTCAAATATTACAGTACGTGAAGTTTTCTACAATGCATATCCCGGTCATAATTTAACACTGGCTAAAAGCCTCTGGAATTCTTTTATAAATAATGTAACAGCGGACAAAAAATACGGATTAACGAAAACGTCACTATACCACAACAGTTCACTGATAATCCCAATATTTACAGAATCCGGAATTTCCGGACCTAATATATTACAATTTTCTTCCAACCTGGCTAAAATCATAGGAAATGGATCCAGTTTCCCGATTATCCTGGAATCTGAATCATTTATAAATACCCACATTTCACAGGGGATCAATCCAATGCCATTATATGAAGAAATCCTACCTGAAATGAACAATTCAATGTATTACTCCTATCTTGGAAACACAATGAATTTCACACACCCATATGATAACGGTTTTTATAATTACACATTTAACATCACAGATAAAAATCAATCAGTTATAATGGATCACCTCAATGCAAATATAAGTGTATTAATCCATAATTTTAATGTTACAAATTTGAAAAACGTAAAAAGACTTCTGGATAATCTTTATATGTATATATCCCCGTTACCAGGAACCTTTGAATTAAGAGTTTATTCACAATCATATATAATGATGCATATAGCAGTGACACCCTCAGGAATAATACTGTTCAATAATATAAGCACATGAATTTACAGCATTCAGATCATATTTCTATTATTTTATCGAATAGTTTATCAGCTTCCTCTGTTAAATTATCGTGTGAGCACAAATATAAAGAGGTGATGGGTTGCAGTGATTTCATTCTTTTGATATATTCTGAAATTTCTATCATTTTCTCCGGATACAGAGACATATCTGTAATTATTAAGGATTTTTCAGTAATAAAACCTATCCCAGTTATAAATTTATAAATGTTGGATATGGGAATTTCTGAAGGGAATTTGTGGTACACTTCCACGTCAAATGGGATACCCATAAGATTGATCTCCTTTGCCATATTTTCTATTAATTCATATTTTAGCACGCCTTCACTGTAAGCACGGGTAAGGTTCAGATTCATAAAATCAAAATCATGCCCAGCACTGCGCTTTAAATTTTTTATCTCTTTGTAAAATCTTTTCTTTTTCTGCATTTCAATAATTGATTTTTTATATTCATATGTAAGCAATTCTAAATTCAGTCTGTATTTATAATAATCTCTAAGAATCACCATATCGGCTAGATTCACACCGGTTTTTCTACCTATAATCAGGTAAGTTAATCTATCTTTCCTGTCGGAACCACCGGACAGCAATGTTTTATAAATCTCTTTATATATGCCAATAATTCCAAAATCACGGCATATTGAAAGTGTAAAATATTTCTTTTGATCCGATGTGTCAAAATTATTTATAACACTCTCTATGTCACTGGATTTTATCATCTCTCTTCTTATTACAGAATTAATGACATCAACCCTGGTTTCATAGGGTATGAAATCGAGAAACTGGTTATAAATATCAATTCCGGGGTCAAATAAGTCCAGTGGATTTGAGGGTATACATAGTACATCATTCAGAATATGCGAGGTCACACCAATTCTGTTCCCCCTTATTCTAAATTTTTTTATATTTGAAATGAGTTCAATTAAATCAGTTTCATCGTGTATAACCGATCCAGAATATCTGTATCCTCCAAAAATATCAAAAGTGAAAATTCCAGTAATCAGTGAAATATTTTTATTATTGGAGGCCAGTAAAACTTCACAGTTCCTATTTATGTTCAATGAAATATTATCAATAAGTTTCCTATCATCTGCATATATGCCAAAATTTTTAAAGGAAAGAACCATATTTCTATTAAAATTATCCCGTATTTGAAATCACCCCCTTTATTTCGTAGCTCAGTAGTGCAGTAAATCCGATAAAAACAGTTATGAATAAAAGCGGGAATATAACTATCCACCAGACACCAAAAAATACGAATGTATTTACATTTCCACTTAAATACATAATATTCCCGATATCAACTACAAATGGATTTTTAAAGTAGAATCCAAAATACGTTATAATAACAACAATTCCACTGATTGCTCCCATATCTGTCAAAATATATGGAATAAAGGCAAATAATTTCCACAACCCCCCATAATGGGAATTTCTATTTTCGTATTCTGATACCTCAATATATCTTATAATATAGAACGGAAACCATCCTACTGATATTGCAATTATTATTCCCGATTCACTTGGTCTCGCTACATATAAAATCAGTAGCATAATTAAAAGATAGGGGGCGGTTGTCAAAACTCTCACTATGTAAAATATAATTTTCTTTAAAATACCCCCTATATAATTTGTCAGAAAACCAATTGATACACCTACCAAGGAAGAAATGGCAAGTGATGCAAACATTATTGTAAAGTCAAATTTTAAGGACCCGATAAGTGCGGGCAATATTGATATACCGTAATATGTTGTTCCAAAGTAGTTCCACCATCCCTCGTTTAAAGTAGGCTTAGAAGGTATAACTGATGCCGTTTTCTTGAATACAAGTAGTGATGAAAGTGTATTTACTCCAAGATAAGATGGATAAACAATATCCGAAATAAATGCATATATATAAAAAAATATAAACGCTAGACTTATACCTATGAGCAAATTCCTTGAATCAAATTTCATTTTTTCCACCGTTGTTTATTATATCTATAAATAAACTAAATATTAGTGCAATGATGGCCAGAATAAACAAACTGTATATCCCACCCATTATACCATATTCATAATCAAGAAACGAATAGATAGCAAACTCTCCTGTGTTCATATAAGAAAATATATAACTTACGATAATCATCCCACCCATGAATATAACAAATACCGATTTCAGCTCCCTTAGCACCCTGGTCCTTATTCCCCTTTTTATAAAAATTATATAATTATCCATGAATGCATTCCTGGTAATCCCAGCTTTCATATATTTTTTATTGTATTCTATGGATGTTTCATGGCTTATATAAACACTCAAATAAATAACTGTGGGAATAAACATGGAAAAAAACGGAAGTGCCATATGATCTAATAAATCTATAAATATGGATAATGATCCATGTAAGATGCTATCTATTAAAATGATATTTGTTGGTTTAGTTATATAAATTCCGTTTCCTGTTGAAGATATCCAGCTATTCAATGCAGTAGAACTATTAGAAAGTATACCATGTGTGGGAAACCATCCCAGTACGCCAGAAAATATCGCAAGAAGAACCAGGCCGGAAACAAGATAGAGAAATAATAGTGGGAATATATTCATATTCAATATCTTGGTAGTCTTAAACGCAGTTCCCGAGTACAATCCGATAAAATACGAAACTGCATAGGATATAGCAAATGCCACAGTTAAAAACAAAATAGTTTCTGGTAGTGTAATTGATACAGCACCTAGAACAGTACCAGAATAAAAGGATGTGCTAGTATATCCAACATTTCCCGTAAGAATTGCGTATATAAAATAAAAATACTGAAATACAATATTCTGATGCAAACCTAGTATTTTTATGGATTTCCCTGGAAAATCATTTCCTACAATTCTTGTTGGTACAAATTTGAAAACAGCAAACAAAAGTATGGTTAAACCTATAAATATGATTAAGTATTTTATGAAAAGTCCTTTTATCTTTGTCCACTGCATTATAACATACCGATTCAATAGTTAAATTTAAATGTTTATGTCAGACATATTCTGATTATTATCATTTGTCTGTATCCTGCCAGTTTGAAGTAAAGTACGTCATCAAAACATCATCTGTGTACTGATTACCTATCATAAACTGCTTTTTTCTAACACCTTCATATTCAAATCCCAGATTTCTATATGTTTTTATGGCGTTTACATTGCTTGAAAAAACTTCTAAATTTATTTTTTCTATCCCCTGAGTTTTTGACCATGAAATCGCATCCTCTATCATTTTCGTGCCTATATTCATATGCCTAAAATCCTTCATTATAGCAATTCCCAGTGAAGCTGTATGCCTGTTTTTTTTATACATCCCACGCTGAATAGTTGTAACTCCGACAATTCTCTCGTTAACCTCTGATACAAGTGTGAGATCATCTTTATTTTTAAGTCTTTCCTGCTCTCCTCTTTCAGTTAAAAGATAGTATTCACTTACAAGATATATCTTTTCATCCATTACACTTTGCATGCATTCTATAATGCCCCTAGCATCTCCCGGAACACCACGCCTTATCAAATATTTTCCCGTCTGTTCATTTTTTTTAAACATCATGGCGACTCCAAAATATTTTTAAGTTCTTTATATATGTTTTCCATTCTCTGCGAATTTTCTCTGGCATCTGATAGAATTCTATCCTTATTTGCAATAAAATCCGATGTTAAAATGGCACCCTCACGTGATGCCTCTATAATACCACCGTGTTCCAGTATCCGCAAAGAGTATCTTATTTTGTGTTCCGGTATACCTGTTTGCTGTGACATTTTAATTATCCCCAGGGGTTGCTCCATTAACAGTGTCTTTATGATGGTGAGGTGCCTTTCAAGGGTTTCTATGTTTTCCTTGACTTCTTTAAAAATTGAATAATCATTCATGGTAATAGATAGCAAGCCATTATTTATTATTTTGTAACATACTTAAAAACTATGAATAAATAAAAAATCTAGCCGCAAAATTAGTTATCCCTCAAATAAGCAATATTGAGTATATTATATAGAGTCAAAATTAAATCAAATTTCACTCTCTGGATTGTAAATAAGTTTGTCATGATCTTTTATTGTAAATTTTGCTGTAGTATTCAGAAGAGAACGTATATTTGCTTTTCTCTCTCCTATATATTCATCATATTTTTCTGGATTTTTTGAGTTCTCTCTGATTTTTAACGTATTATTAAGCAGCGCAATCTGAAGTTTTATCTCAAACCGCTTCCTTTCATCAAAATCATTTATATCAAAAATTTTTACCATTTAGACCTGATTACTTTATTATTTTATTAATTTTTTTATTTTCTAACCTTCCTGGTCTTTTATGGATTAAAACTGAAACTATTATGTTTAACATTGTAATTAGCTATTTATGTTTCATCTCAATAAATTGAATAATTTTCAATATGAAATACCCGTAACAGGTAATATGAAAGTTCCAGGTATATTGTATATGAACCAAAGAATCCTGAGCCAATTCAGTGACAACGAGCCATTAAAACAGGTCATGAATGTTGCAACCCTTCCAGGAATTGTAAAAGCCTCGATTGCAATGCCCGACATACATCTTGGCTATGGTTTCCCAATTGGAGGAGTTGCGGGTTTTGACTATGATGATGGAATAGTATCACCGGGAGGTGTGGGATACGATATAAATTGTGGCGTTTCACTGATTGCCACAGACCTTGATTATGATGAATACAAGTGCAGTGTAAATAGGGTACTGGATGAGCTATATAAAACAGTACCTGCAGGTATAGATAATAAGTCAAGTTTCAGGATTAACTGCAATGATGAAAATGAAATTCTTTCATCTGGTCTGGAATGGGCATTCCGGAATGGATATGCAACGGATAAAGATATAATGCATACTGAGGAGAATGGCTATATGACTTCCAATATTTCAACTGTGAGTGAAAAAGCCATGAAAAGGGGAAAGAATGAACTTGGAACCCTGGGTGCAGGAAATCATTTTCTGGAAATAGATCGCATTGACAGAATATTTGACCGTGAAACTGCCAAAAAATTCGGATCAGAAAGAGAGAATAAATTGGCAATAATGATCCACACCGGGTCCAGGGGACTGGGTCACCAGGTCGCAACTGATTATTTAACCAGGCTAAACGAATATGATGGTAGTGTGAAAATACCTGAGGATAAACAACTTATATCCGTGCATATAAACAGTAAACCTGGAGAAGATTATATAAATGCAATGAACGCTGCCGCTAATTTTGGGTTTGTCAATCGTCAGATAATAACATATAAAATACGGCAAGCATTTGAAAAAATAACAGGTCTGGATTTTGAAAGTATGGGCATAAATACTGTTTACAGTCTTGCCCATAACATGGCAAAGGTTGAAACATATAGCATTGACGGGATAAAAAGAAAATTGCTAGTACATAGAAAGGGAGCCACCCGGGCACAGCCGGCAGGCAACACTACAGGCTATTTCCGGGAAACGGGTCACCCTGTAATTATACCGGGCCATATGGGGGGTCCATCATATGTACTGGTAGGATTGAAGGGAAATGAAGAAACAACATTTTCCAGTTCCTGTCATGGTGCAGGGCGCATACTGAGTAGAAAGGTAGCCAACGAACGATTTACCGTGGATGGTGTCAAGGACGATATGAGGTCCAGGGGAATATATTTACGTGCAACAACGGCGAAGGCGGTAGTTGAAGAATCTCCCGGGAGTTATAAAAACATTGACGATGTAATTGCGGTAATTCAGGGAGCGGGAATTGCATCTCCCGTGGTTTCCCTGATGCCTGTGGCGGTTATGAAAGGGTAGAAAATATAATTAAATCATGGTTTTGCCCAGCACTGCGTTAATATTCTTCACTTTATCATAAAGTGCCCTGAATTGTGGAACCGTAAGCTGTTGTGCCGCATCGCTCAGTGCCTTTGAAGGATCAGGATGTACCTCTATCATTAATCCATCAGCTCCCGCAGCTGTGCCACCCATTGCCAGAGGCTCAACGTACCTATTTACTCCGGCAGGATGACTCGGATCTATAATTACCGGGTATTCGGTTTTTTCATGCAGTACGGGAATAGCGGAAATATCCAGAGTAAATCTTGTGGATTGCTCAAATGTTCTTATTCCTCTTTCTGAAAACATTATATTTTGATTGCCATTCATTGAAAGATACTTAGAAGATGCTATGAGCTCATCGATGGTATTTCCGAACCCTCTCTTGAGCAAAACCGGTTTTTTCTGCTTGCTCACCTGTTTTAGAAGTGAAAAATTCTGGGAATTCCTAGACCCTATCTGAATTATATCCGCATATTCTTCTACAAGTGGGAGTTCTTCAATATCCATAACCTCTGTTATTACAGCCATTCCAGTTGCCTCTCTAGCCCTGGATAGCAGTTTCAGACCCTCCTCGCCCAGACCCTGAAATGAATCCGGGCTTGTTCTGGGCTTGAATGCGCCACCTCTGAGTACGTTAACGCCTATTCTTTTAAGTTCCTTCGCAACACCGACAATCTGTTCCTCGTCCTCCACCGAGCATGGCCCGGCAATCATGAGAAACTTATCATCCGTTAGGCTCAATTCGTCATTTATTTTTACATTTACCATATGATCACCTGATTGTATCGCCGGAAAGTATTGAAGCCCCTATGAGGAGTCCATCATATTTTTCTACATTCAATGCCCCTATGTTTTTAGATGTTATACCACTTTCCAGTATGAGTGGAAGACCAAAGGATTTAAGCCTGTCATATAGGTCTTCTGCCTGATCTTGCATTTCCAGTGTTTTTAGATTTCTCCTATTATATCCTATCAGTACATTCTCCTCCGGGAATATGTTCTCAATGCTATCCGGATCATGTACCTCAACAAGCGCCTCCATGCCCAGCGTATTTCCATACTGTACAAGATCCTTTATGATCTCATAATCAAGGAAATCACATATAAGAAGAAATGCATCTCCTCCTGCCATAAATGATGACTGGACCATTTTACGGCTTGATATGAAATCCTTAATTAGTATTGGTTTGTTATAGCATTGCACGGCTCTGGCATCTAGCATATTACCACCAAAGTGTTGAGGCTCCGTTAGAATACTGATTCCTGCGATGATTTCCTTTATATCATTAAAGTATTTAAGTATATCAGTATTGGATTTATTTCTGAATCCGGATGGTGATTTCCTTTTGAATTCCCCGATAATTCCTGGCTTTATTTTTGTCTCCTTGAGGGATTTTTTGAGGCTGATGGTATTTCTTTCGCGCATATTGAAACTTATGAGATTTCTCAGATTATTTCCGGAGTAAATATCATCCACTATCATAGGGAATCCACAAAATTTTTGAAAATATCCTTTCCATAAGAAGAATAGTAGCTTTCTGGGTGATACTGAACACCGAAGAAATGTCCATCATTTGAATGGAAACCCATTATTTCTCCGTCTATTTCAGAAACAGCATCAACCATTATACCATTTCCGCCGGAAATAACAAGTGAATGGTATCTGATAGCAGTGAATTTTTCAGGAATACCTTTATACAGTGGTGAATCCATGTGCACAATTGTATCAGGCTGTCCATGCATAATCCTTTTTGATAGAACAACTTCGCACCCCAGATAGTATCCAAGAATCTGATTACCGAAGCATATGCCCAGGAACTTTGATTTTCTGTTATTATCTATAAATTCATATAGATTCCCCCTATCCTCTACCACGGTAGGGTTTCCCGGACCTGGTGAAATAATATATCCATCGTAATCTCCGGCATCTGCAAGTTTATCGTTTGGTTTTATATCTATTTTCAAATCCGGGGAGTAAATATACTGATATATATTATATGTAAAAGAATCATAGTTGTCAATAATTAATATCTTTTTCATATAAACCACCGGTAACTGTCATAATCTTTGAATACATCTCATTCACTTCATTTGCAGGAATTGAATCTTTTACTATTCCCGCCCCAGCCTGTGTATAATTTTCCGAAGAATTCCTGTAAAGACTCCGGATGAGCAGTGCGAGGTCCAGTTTATTCTTCCCTGCAATACCCAGTGCACCAGCATACGGGCCTCTGGGATTTTCCTCATATTGATTTATCAATGTCACGGCCTTCTTTTTGGGTGCCCCGCTTACGGTACCCGCTGGGAATACGGACGCAAGTATATCACCAAATCCATGATTTTCAGGAATGCCGGAAACCGTACTTACCAGATGCTGTACACTGTTAAATTTTTCTACATCCATGGATCTCTCAACCTTTACAGAACCCGGTATGCATATTCGCCCCAGATCATTTCTGGCCAGATC
The DNA here is from genome assembly GCA_021797025.1 of Thermoplasmata archaeon. The sequence goes on along the minus strand of JAKAAK010000007.1, from coordinate 5,491 downwards.
AACAAGCATACGGTGTTCAAGAAGCTCTTTTTCATCGTTTTTGAGTTCATTTTCCAGTTTTTTATCCTCGTACTCCGTACTCCCTCTTTTTCGTGTTCCGGCTACCGGAAATATCTCTATCCTGTTATTATCTAAGGAAACCAGATTCTCTGGTGAACTCCCGATAATCTCCATGTCCCCGAATTTATAATAGTAAACGTATAAAGACCTATCGGCTGCCATGAATTTCTTCAGTATGTAAATTCTATCATAATTATCCAGGTCAAATCTCTTTGAAAGCACTATTTGGAGCAGGTCACCATTTATAATTCTTTCAATAGCAATTTCTATCTTTTTTTCAAGTGCAGAATCTGATACATTTCCAGATGTCGTACTGATAGATTCTGACCCTCTTTTGTACTTTTGTGTATATTCCACATCCGGAATTATATATGAAACCTGGGGCCATTCTGATCTTTTTAATTTTATATCTGGATAAATATCATCGACAAAGTCATAGGTTACAAAGAGCGGTATAATATTATTAGAAGACAAAACCTCCATGAACTCTTTGTTCATATAATTTTTTGCATCTCTATATATATTAACAGGATCACTTTCAGATATGAAAAGTCGCTCCATACTGGATTCCCTTTCACTTTCAAATTTACAGAAGTATGCGAAATTTTTACCGTTTAATTTACTTATTTTATCTAATAACACTGCACTCACCAAGTTTATTAAAAAATTCACTAACTTTTTCAAATGATTTTTTCCCAACTCTCTCCTCAAGAGAGCTGCTAACGTCTATCAAAGCAGGTCCCAGTGGCACAAGCTGTTCCAGGTTCATGGAATCAATCCTACCGGCAATTCCAATTATGTTCAGAGGTAATTTCCTGAGCTGTGATATTTTGCTGGAAATCCCGTTCTTGTCTTCAATAAGAATATAATCGGCACCGGCATCAGTGTAAGACTTTATCCTTTCTTTCAAATCTCGTTCCGAAAAATCAATCACAGAAATAACACTCTTTCCCAGTACATTCTTTATATATGAAATATCTTCTTCTGTATGCCTGAAATGGAGCTGGATATAATCCTCCTTACCTGCAGTGGTAGGCATTGACGTATAAACTGCTGTGACCATGGCATCAGGATGTTTATCCTTTATTTTTTCAATCAATTCTGATGTGCCATGTCTTTTAACATTGAAGTCCAGTATAACACCTATAATATCGGCACCCATTTTAATGGAATAATCAGCATCTTCTTCGTTAGTTATTCCGCATATTTTAACTTTCATTCGCACACCTCCTTTAATTTTTTAACTGCCACACCGGCGTCTATGTATTTTATTGCAAGGTCATATGCTTCTTCCATTGTTTCTGCCAGACCATTGGTTATTACAGCAGGAAAAGCATTGAGCGCTATGAATTCTTTAACTTCCCTATTATTCCCCGAAAGACCTGAAAGAAGCATTTCGAAACTCTTTTCCGGGTTTACAGTGGATATCCTTTCAACTTCTGTTCTGTGCCCTATCAACTTCACAGGGTCAACATTCATTTTTTCAATCTTATTATCTATAAAGTAGAGGTGGTTTTCACTGTACGGGGAAAGCTCATCCATGCCGTCAGAAGAATGGATCACAAAGCCCTTTTTATTATCCTGAAGGACCACCCTTGCGTATAGCCCCGCAAGTTCTTCGTTGTATGCGCCCAGCACCACTTTATCCGGATTGAGGGGATTTGTGAGTGGCCCAAGAATATTGAATACAGTTCTAAAGTTCATTTGTTTTCTAGCATGTGAAAATTTTGCAAAACTTCTGTTATACTGTGGTGCCAGTATATACACATAATTTTCCCTGTTTAGATTGTCTATGATTTTTTCCTCATTCATTTGAAAATTGTAATTTATATATTTCATAAAGTCCGCGCTTCCATGATGCCCTGTAATTCCAAAATTTCCATGTTTCGCTGTTTTTATTCCCATGGATGCAAGCAGTATACTGACTGCAGTGCTTACATTTACCGTATTTTTACCGTCACCACCGGTCCCTACAACATCGGTAAGTCCTGGATACCGGATGTGAATATCTGACATTTCCCTGAGTGCCATTGCAAAACCTGTTATTTCTTCCGGTGTTTCTCCTCTGTTATGTATCTCTGTGAGAAATTCTATCTTCTCTCTATCGGATGTGTCCACCAGTTTTTTCATGGCATCTCTTGCCCTTATTACAGCATCATTTGCTTCAGAGTATTGGTTTTCATTCATTCAGAACACCTCTCATTTTATCTATATAATCAATGAATCCCTTTTCATCCCCCGCATCAATCATTTTAACAAGATACGTTCCTATTGCAACCCCTGAACCACCGTTTTTCATTAGATTTTTTATATCCTCATCTGTTTTAATTCCGAATCCATAGGTTATTTCCCTTCCCGGAAGGAGTCCATTGATTCTCTCTGTGGTATAATCCAGTTCATAGGGTATTTCTATGCCGGTTGATGGCTGCAGCCCATAGTAAATCCACGAATCGGTAATAGCTGCTATGTCTCTTATTATAGAATCCGGTGTAGCCGGTGAGAAGAAGGGAATGTATTCAAATCCCATTTTATTTAATTTATTGATGACACTTTTTGATTCCTTGAAGTAATCTATTATCAGGTCCGGTATTATTATCCCTGAAAAGTTATTGTTCTGGAGATAGCCAATAAATTCATCAAATCTATCCTTTATATCTGAATAATAGGATAATGAATACATCTTTATGGAAGTCCTGTAAAAATAATCAAAATACTTACTGTAAATACTCTCTGAAAAATTACGGTTTCCGACACTGTGGGTCTTTCTTATTACTGGCCCATCATATCTGGGATCAATGGAAGGAAAGCCAAATTCTATATAATTGATTTTTTCTACAGGTAGTATATCCAGAAATCTGCACAGCTCTGTATTATCAGGATATCCCAGTGTAAAGTATGGAATGAGGTTTTTCATGATTTTTCACCAAAAATTGATAAATCAAGCATGCCATGTCCGCTTACATTTACAACTATTGTCTTCCTCTCACTTTTATGGGATTTCGCGTAATTTATGGCAGTTGCTATTGCATGTCCAGATTCTGGAGCGGCTATAATTCCCTGAGTATTGGCGAATATCCTCAGCGCTTCCTTCACCTGGCTTTCTGTAACCTCATCGCTTTTAATTCTGCCTTTATTTATCAGGAGTGAAAGTGATGGTGACGCGCCATGGTATCGTAAACCACCCGCGTATATTGTAGGAGGGACAAAATCGGCCCCCAGTGAATACATACGCATCTGTGGTAATACACCTGCAGAATCTACCAGATCATATTTGTAATCTCCCTTTGAGAATTTAGGGACTTCATCAGCTGTTGTGGCTATGATTTCTGTGTCATCACCATCAGGGATAAATGGAAAAGTAAAGCCACCGAAATTGCTTCCACCTCCAACGCAGCCAATTAGAACATCTGCATGCTCACCAATTAATTCCAGCTGCTTCTTTGTTTCCTGCCCTATAACGCTCTGATGTGTGAGCGCAACGTTCATAACACTGGCTACCATATATCTGTAATCATGGTCAAGCGCATATTCAACGGCCTCGCTTATACCGATTCCCAGTGTGCCCGGGGTGTCTGGGTGTTCCTTTAAAATCTTCCTTCCATATTCGGTCAGTGTGGACGGACTTGCGACAACATTCCCATTGTAGAGATTCATCACTGTTTTTCGTAATGGTTTCTGTTCAAAGCTTATCCTCACCATAAATATCTGTGCAGGTAATCGGTAGAGGGATGCAGCCAGAGCAGTAGCAGAACCCCATTGCCCGGCACCTGTTTCAGTAGTTACACCCTTCACCCCCTCCTTCATGGCATAATATGCCTGCGGAATAGCTGTATTTATTTTATGAGACCCGGTGGCTGTTGCGCCTTCGTACTTATAAAATATTTTTCCACGGTAATCCAGATATCTTTCAAGGTTCCTTGCCCTTATCAGAGGTGTTGGCCGCCCTATCTGTTCATATTGTTCCATGACCTCATCAGGTATTTTTTCATATCTTCTGAATGTAAATTCCTGTTTCAACACTTCTCTTGGAAGGATTTTATTTAGAAGGTTTATAGCTGAAATATCTTGCTTTGAATCTCTCGGTGGGGCCAGGGGCTCAGGCAGATCAGGAACTACATTATACCAATTTTCTGGCATTATCTCTCTATTGATTGTTGTTATCATAATATGTGTATTGATACATATTATTTAAGCATTATTGCATATTATTATTGTATAGAGATAAATATTATCAGCTAAAAACAGATTCAATTAAAAAGTCTTAAAGCCATAAACTTTGCTGGAATTAGGTGGGTATTATACCGGAATTCAGTATAATAAAAACAATTTCTATATCAAATTAAAATATCTGAATTTTAATTATATTTTATATCTTTAGTAGACTGTTTGGTATTTATATGTGGTATAAATAATCCATTATGATAATATTAGATGATAATCAAATAAAGGATAAAATAACTATTCAAGAGGCAATAACAGTCATGAGAAATGCATTCTATGATAGATACGAACAAAATTTGTCTTCTCCGCCAAGATATAATATCGGCAATGATGGAAAAATTGTAATAACATTAGGAGAAAATAAGAAATTAAACATATCAGGCTTCAGATGTTATAACCTATACGGTGAAAAAGACGATCAATTTATAACGGTAATTAATACAAAGAGTGGAGAAATAAAAGGAATAATCATAGGGAATTATATCGGTACACTCAGAACAGGCGCAATAGGTGCATTATCTATTGATTTGCTTGCAAAGAAAAACAGTAAAATCCTTTCTGTTATCGGCTTGGGCAATCAGGCCATGATTCAAACACTCTGTGCATTAAATGTTAGAAATATTAATGAAATAAGAGTATTTTCTCCTACTCAAAATCATAGAGAAAAATTTATAAATACATTGCAAAACAGGACTCATATAAATATAATAAATTGCACCAATTCAAATGAGGCGATTATTGACAGCGATATAATTATAACGGCTACAACAAGCAAGATGCCGGTAATAAATTCTGATTATATTAGCAATGGCACCCACATTGTCTGGGTTGGAAATAAACATAAAAGCTCTAGCGAAGTAGGAGACGACGTAATATTAAGAAGTAATAAGATTTTTACCGATTCTATGGAGCAGTTAAATTCTTATAAAAATTCACATAAACTGGAAAATATTATCTCAAATAGAGGACCATATGAACTATCTGATCTTATTTCCGGAAAAATCAATGGAAGAGTAAATGATAATGATATCACTGTTTTTGCATCAGTTGGGCTATCAGGAACGGAAGTTATGCTCGCCGATTATATTATGAATAATTTCAATAACCATTTATATAATTAATATATTATAATAATAACTATGAAGGCTAATGATGTATTAAACCTGCTACGCATTTCCAGAAAAACACTTCATGTATATGCTTCAACAGG
>JAKAAK010000151.1 GCA_021797025.1 Thermoplasmata archaeon | reverse complement strand
TGATGATTCCCCTTTTTCTTTCTGTTTTATTATGTATTTTATTTTTTTATTGTTTAACTTCACCTTTTCTTGAATTCTTTTTTCTATATCATAGTGTTTATATAGGAACTCGATTCGTGATATCATAATTACACTATATATATTTCACATTTTTCTAAAATTCCTCAGGATTCACAATCAATCCCGGAATAGTTTATATGCAATATTTTATATATAACCAGGTAATATTTTGTTGCAGATGCATTATAAAATATTAGAGTATGTATACTGTATATTTTAAAAGGGGGAGAAATGGGAATACTGAAAAGTGCAAAGGAGCATAAGAAAAAGGAAGTTAATAAAAATTATCCTGTTTTTGATGTAAATAAGAATGTAACTTTATTACTTAATGCTGATAGTGTTGAAATAAGGAATAAACCTAAAAAGGGTGAGCATTGTGTCCCATCTATAGATTTAATAACAGGCAAATTAGTATACCAATGTACTGTAGATAAGAAATAAGTTCTTATAGTGATAACTCTTGCTTTTTTATTTACCTGGCAACTTACATATACTAACAAGGATGTTATAAACTGAGATAATTATTGGCAACCGATGGAAAAATTATACTGATAAGAGTCGGTTTAGGAAAACATCATTCAATTAAGCTATTTTTACAATTATTGAAGCTTAGAAACTGTAAGCAGGCTAAATAAAGGGGGGAAATCTTTAGATATAGAGGTATTCCTCGTGCGAACCTTTGAATGTATATAAATTAATACAAAAATGGCATATCAATTTAGAATTCGGGAGCATTTACAGACGTCAATAAAATTTACAAATGATGATTCGAAGTTTACCATTAATCCACATTAAAGCGAAAACAACCGAAATTTATTTATTAATAAATGTATTGATATTATCTGAGAGTTTATGAATAAACATGAGGAAGTCAAACAACAATGTGCTAAAATTTTAAATTATTACTATATTTTATCACATACAAAATCTCTTCAAGATCATGAGGAGGAAGTAGATATAGAGGGTTATTTCATGGAACAATATCAGCCTGACATTGGAATTAAAGTAGATTCGATTCCAGGTAGTTTTCAGAATGACGCAGCTAAACTTGTTAAAATTGGGAGTTTTCAACTGCGGATTATTGTTTCTCAAAATCCAGATACACTTTCTTTAGGCCCGATCGTAAATATTAGTGGGAAGGATATACATATTGTACCTCCTCCGGACACTAATATATCCTTTGAACTACTGATAAGGGAATTTACAGGACAAAGTGATAAAATGTGGTATAACGAATTCATAAAACAAATTGAAAAAAAGATTGGCCCTCTTTCGCTCTCTGATTTTATTGGAGAAATCCATGATCAAGAACTTGATATTAATGTGGCTAAGGATATATTGTTCCAAGCTGGATTATGTGGAATACGTGCTGGGTTCTATAAACAAGGAGCGGTTCAAACAGAATTCCATAGAGTAATTAAGATACCAAAGGAATTATTGTATCTGAGTGCTAGAGGGCTTATTGAAGAGGATAGGTTAGGAAAAAACTACGAGACCGGAAGACAATCAATATATAACATATCAAAGAAGGGATATGATTTGATAGGTAGCATAATGAAAGAAAGGGTAGATGAAAAAGGGGAAGTGCTACAAAAACTTCTAGACACATACAATGAATCAATAGTTTTAATTTCTCTTATAGGGAAAATGGGGAGATTTATTTATGACAGTTACAAACCTGAGTTTTACGATCCTTATACTTCAATTCCTTTAGACACATGGTTAACTGGAACAATATCAATAAATGCCCCACCAAGAAGCTTCGTTGAAGAATTTAATATTAACCCTGCAATCACATACACAGCGAGTCTCGTCGCTACTTCACCTCTATTTGAAAAGACTTTAAGGCAGGTATACAATGCACTTATAGATGCGGGGCTTGGGAATGAAACAGAGGCTTTCAGTTCTAAGGGAGAATATATCGGTGAAATGTATTGTGTTCCATTAAGTGCATTACTCAGAAAACTAAATGTAAAAAAATGGATTATATCTCCCCAAATGAATAAATTGAAACTTTATGCAGAGTGGGTAATAGTACGGGCACATAATCCAACTGTTCCAAATACGCTTTATAAATCATTCGAGGCAATAGGCTTGGCAGCTAAAGATGCTGAGGTATTGATAGGAGAATTAGCAAAACAAGGCATAACATCAAAACCCGTGAAGGGAGGGCTAAACACCGTCGCTATTTATGAAAAAAAACATTTCAATGATTACTGCGAGGAAAGAATGGAGAACATACTTCAAGATATTTTAAAAGATAATTAGTATTATAATGAATTATACTGTTTTCTGTTGATATGTTTTATTTATTATAATATATTATATTATTGCGCCGCTGTTTAACTGACCCATAGGAGATAGACGGAAGGTCATAGACAATCATTTGTAAGTTCTATCAATCAAAGTTATATTATCATGTGTAACTTGTAAACATAAATTTACAGTAAGTATTTATATGTAATAATGTTATATAGATATATGGTCAGAACAGTAAGATTAGATGATGGTGAGGATATATTGCTCAAACAGATTCAGGAAAAATTATTAAGGAATGGAATAGACCGCGTTGAGAGTTTACCAATACCATGTCCAAAATGTAGTAAGACAATGTCTGGAGTTTCAGTAACTGCTTCACATTGGGAATGCCCTAATTGTGGTTACACGCAGGATGGAATAAAACTTGGTATGGGTGGTTCATTAGCCTTGGGGGCTGTAATAGGCGTAGGATTAACAGCTCTTTTGTGGTGGCTAAGCAGTAAGGAGGATAGAAAATGAATAGTGAATGGAATCAGGTAAGATTAATCCTTAACAGCTTCGATTATCACAAAAGTATACGTGTATCTAAATCAGAGGTTCCACCGCCAACTGTTAATATTGGATTTGAAGAATCTATTGGCGAGCCGGAAAATCAGATACGAGATATGAGAATGAGAATCAACGGGACTGAATGTATGCATGTAAAAGAATATGATGAGTATTACAATGTGCATAGAGATAGGGTTGATCCAAAATATGACCCATTAGGTCACTTGATGTATGATTCTCCAGAAGTTATAGCGGCCATTGGAGCAGGTATTATATCAGGATATGGGGCAGGGAAAGTTTGCTATGATAAAATTAAAGATTCCTCAAAACACCCATTTCTGGAATCGGCAATTGTGGCGATTTTATCTGCAGCTGTTACAGGAGCCTCTACTTATTGGCTTGGTAAACACCTCAGAGAATGGGTTGAGGAATAATTATGGCTAAGTGCATTGAAAGAGTTGGCAAAGATCAATATTTATGTTATGAATGCCCTGTATGCCATAAAACGTACCAGTCCAAGGATAGCTGTCGCAGCCACACTTACAGGAAACATAGGGAATGGGCTTTTAATGATTCTGAGAATAATTTAAAGACTCTGGAAAACGAATTAAGTCGTAAAAATAAGTAAGAAATACCTCGTAAAATATTTGTAATACCCATCCAATAACAACTGTTAAAAAGTTAGGCGGTTCTTGCTTAGTTTCACAATGATGTGGTAAAATATTTCTTTACAGGAATTTACAAAGTAAAAGCTCAGTTTATAGGATATAAAAATAGGGATAAAATGAATAACTGCAAATAGGTATCAAACACTGTTACATAATTTCCTTAATTTCTTCATCAGTTTATTTATTTTTTCTGTACTAATCTCTCCATTTTTAAGTTTAATCAGTAAACTTAGTGGTTTTTGTTCCTTTCTTTTTGGTAATTTAATTCCTAAAAATCCTTCAATATCTTTTGGAAAAGTTTCTATTGTTTTGGTGTAATTATTTTTATTTCCGTTAATGAAATTATTTACAAATTCCTCGAACTCTTTATTTGAATCTCTATCATATAATACTGAATGGCTGATTCCAAGTTTGTCAAATAAATTCATATACCTATGAATGTTATATTTACCCATGGCATCTAATACATACACATGTTTGCAGGGAGAACATTGTAATGTATTAATTAAATAGTTAAATGCTATTTTTTCTGTGGCTCCTTCACATATAATTACGTGCTTTGCAAATAGGGAACTTGCTCTTTCTGAATCAATCCAGAGTATATATTCTACACTCTCTTCATTTAATTTATCATCATCGTTTAAAGCTTCACTTTCAGCAAGATTAAGATTTTGTATCCTACTTTTCAAACTTTCGTTTGCCTCAGGGTTATTGTAAATATTATTACATTTTTCAAAGAATAAATTATTATCATAAAACAATTGTTGAACATCACCTGAGTCAAGTTGAAAAGTTTTAGTGCCTATATTTTTTTTAACACTTACAAGTGATGGTAGGTCATCAATATTTTTACTTACAAATACGGGAGAATGGGTTGATATAAGAATTTGATTGTTACCATTAGCCAGATTGGCGAGGCTGTTATTTAATTCAACTTGCTGAGAAAGGTGTAAAAATACTTCCGGCTCTTCAAATAATAACAGATTAAAATTATTAAAAATACCGGTTTTTTGTTCATCTTTTTTTTTCACATATTTTGAGGACAGTTTTATAAGGTTATAAATCAAATACCTCTGTAATCCATCTCCTCCATAATTTATCTCAACATCTTTTTCGAGTGTCTTATCTTTAAGATGATATGAAAATAAGGATTTGACAATTTCCTGTGGTTGTAATTTTTCTATTTGCATTTCAAATTCAATTCCCCATGACTTTATATTTTCATCCATATCCTTTTCTATATTTTTTAAAGATATACTATCATCATTGTTTGAGCCTTCATCCTTAACTGTTTGATTGAATTTCTCAACAGATTCATTCAATAACTGAAATGAAGGACTGTTAATTATAACTCCATTAAATACAAAATTGACAATATTTCTGAAAGGGGATGGACCTGAAAGTTTAAACGTTTCATCTAGTGTACTGACAGGGGGAATATAAGTTATATTTCCCAATTTATTTTTTGGTGAGCCTTTAGTTAGATAAAATTGATTTTTTGATAATCTAGAATTTTCATACCCATAAATATTACTTTGATTACTTTTCACATAATTATCTGATTTTAGATAACGCCTGAGTTTTAAGATATTGTCATTTGTTCTGTAATTTTCATTTAATTCCATCTGTTCTTTATCTGTTGTCTGAAAATGGATTTCAACCCAACTTTCCTGATCACCATCTACCTCGAATTTAGGGAAATCGTTCTTTTCGTCAAATTGTATGTCATCATTAAAAAATATTCTAATAGCAGTAATTATATTTGTTTTACCTGCATTATTTTCACCGACAAGCAATGAATAATTCTTTAATTTGATATTTATATCTTTTATAGATCTAAAATTATGTATAACTATTTCATGTATTATCATTAACTAAGGATAACGCTAGAAATAGATAAATATTTGCCTGATAAATTATTCCATTTACGCAACTTTCCAAGTGTTGGACACTAATATTTGTCCTGTGTTATAACAATATAAACCTTTTTCCCGATAGATTCCTTCGGGGGATACTCTTTTGCGTCTGCCCCAAACTTAGTTATTTTTCTCTCTATGAATCCATATATTCCTTTAATGGAAATGGTGAGGAGTGAAGACATACAGTAAAAACTTGAAAGAATAAATGAACTGTTTCCCTAAATTTGGACAGTTTTTAGTGCAATATTGAGCCACTTTCATTTCTCTGCTTATATTAATTTCCAGATATTTAATCTCCCCTCCTCCTTTTTTTCTCTCTTCCAGAAACCTATTCCTGAATTCTTCACTGCTGCTCCATTGTTTTTGAAATTCTGGTTGGGGTTAAATAACTTATAGAAGAGTTTGACCTGTAATTATTGTAATCGTCGAAGCCGTATTCCATTAACTCCTTAGCATCTTAATAGCTTTCAATGTCATTCTGCCATATATAATCAGTTTTCAATGAATTATGGAAGCATTCTATATCCTATTGTACAACAGTATCTGTTTTTCTATATACTCATGCGGTATATTCAGTAACCTTACAGTATCTTTGATGTTTTAAGCTATATTATATAGACCATGGTCTTTCCCTAATATTAGATTATTGACCATTCGCGGAGTTTTGTAACCAATCGGCTAAGGTGCAAATGTGATAATCTATTATATTGATAATATGCAGCTCCGTTGAAACTATAAACAATAAAGCAGAGAGAGCAATAAGGCCAATATTAACATACAGCAGTACATTATATGATTCAAGGCCACAGAAGGATACAGATAATTTTATCGGAATATACAGTTTACTGGAATCCTATAGGGAGAAAGAGGAACTTAAAGGTATATTAACTACTGGTTAACTCAAACGGCTAAACTTTTAAAGAAATACATATAATTATTAAGTGTAAATTCATGCTATGTAGAGTATAGTGACACTTTTACCTTTCGCATTTTTTTCTTCACTCGGATATATAGGCATATTCGCTTTAAGCCTGCTATCCAGCCTTATCATTTTTATACCGGTGCCTTATCTTTTTGTTATACTATTTGCTGCTTTAAGCGGAAGATTTGAACCCGGGTTATTGATATTATCAAGCACCGGTGGTGCAACAATTGGAAAAATGGTCCTTTTCCAGTCATTTTACAGTGGAGCTGCGATTACAAAGACTAAAACCAGGGAAAACCTCACTGCCTTTCAAACACTTGTTTCCAGGTATGCCTGGATTGCAGTATTTATAGTGGCAAGTACTCCATCTCCAGACGATATTGTTTACGTTCCACTTGGAATTGCAAGATACAGCAGAATACGCTTTCTCACTGCCCTGCTTGCTGGAAAAACTGTAATTACTGCCTTAACAGTTCTTGGTGCAGGCATATTATCTAATTCTGTGTTTGGCTCCCTGATCCTTGGAGAAGATAAATATAGCACAATGGAAATTATCATAATAGGAATAATATTTGCGATCTTAGCTGTACTCATAACCTATATTATAAATCGCATAGATTGGAAAAAATATATTGACAAACATGCTTCCCTGAAATCCAGAAAGCAGAAGTTGCAGTAGGGAAGATGTAAATTATAATTATTTGTGACTATATATTATGATATCACTAATTGTGTTCCTGTATAAACAATCAAAACGCTCTGATGATTGCTAAAATAGAATATTAGCGAATCAACAAGGGAAAGATTAAAAAAGTAAAAACGTTTAATGTATATAATAAGACAAAGATGAATACGAAATGACAGAAAATAAAATTGAATCTGATTATCTGTTGTCTAGGATTAATGAAATGTTTAAGATAGTAGATATCTCAAATAAAATAGTTAGCGCCAAGAATGAAGAAAGAGCAAAGCAAATTCATGAGATAAAGGATTTTGATAGAGTTCCAATTGAAGATAAAGATGGCAATATTAAAGAGTATTATGATTCAAATGAGGATAAAATAGTACAAATTACACCGGCTGACCTGGTTTCAGAGTCTACCGGAATATTAGAAACTTTGAGCAGCCTTTATCCGAATAAGTTTTATTTTGTTTTAACAGGCAATAGAATAACGCATATTGTTCATTATTCTGACCTTAATAACCCAATAGTTTTACCGGGAATTTATACTCTAATAGCTTATTGTGAAATAGAAATACGTAAGTATGCTAGAGAAAAGAATACATATGGCAAAACAGATAGCGACATTGAGAAACTCTTAACAGACATTAATA